>JACNLR010000067.1 GCA_014381385.1 Planctomycetota bacterium
GTGCCCATCGTTTGCTAGGTCGCCGTGTTCGAACGACCAATGAGCCTGAAATTCCTTTTGCTGTACAGCGATCGCGGCTTCCGTTTCGCCGTCCTTGGCCTTGACCGTTTGATGAGGGTTGTTTCCATACCACCCCAAGCGGACACGTCAACGGTCCATCGATTCTTGTAGAATCAATTTGGTCCCGCGCAGAAATATCCTGTTGTACCTGTGCATTTTCGACGGCCTTTCCAGATTCCTCTAGTTGCTTCACTCGCCTCTTTGTGCGCTCATCAATCCTTGCTTCTAAGAAAAACCGGACTATTGCATCTGGAAAAACGACAGATCCTTGGTCGCGACCTTCGGTAACAAGCAATGGATGTTCACGAGCGATTCTTTGTTGTTGTTCTACAAGCACAGTCCGCACTTCTGGTTGTTTGGCAACAATTGAGACAACACTACTAACATCAAGGTCTCGTACTCGATTGGAAACATCTTCACCACCCACTAGTATGGTCGGGGGCTTCTGTTTCCAATCGAATCGTATACCTAGTTCATTGATTGCTTTTGCAAGTCCCTTTCCATCGGTCGGATCAATGCCGTGCTCAACTGCTAAAACACTTACCGCACGATACATCGCTCCAGTGTCAAGGCAATCTGTTCCTAACCGTTCTGCTAATTCTTGCGCCACAGAGGTTTTCCCTGTGCCAGCAGCACCATCGATTGTTACAACAAAACGGTGCGAGGTTTCCATTCTTACTTCTCATCCTCAAGATACTTTCGCATCTTCTTTGTCATTTTTCCTATTTCTTTTAGTGCATCGCCCTTGCCAATGTAGTTAACTGCAACAGTATTTGAATACCCAACCTCTCGAATTGCTTTTAGTCCTTCAACCGGATCTACATTTTTCTTCCCCCTTCCAACTGGGAAGTCAGCAACAATTCCTCCAGCATACGGTGCGAGTTTTCGAAGTGCCTCAAGACCTTCGCCTGTTGCACCCGCTGCAGAAAAAGTTGGCAACGCGCCTATGCGGAAGCCGCCAATCTGTTTAATGATTTCTATGAGTGTGTCCGGATTACTCGATAATCCTTCACATGGCTGTAATAAAAGATTCAGTTCTAATCGTTCAACCCCAGCCATTGCACCCCGCAATTGTTCCACTATTTGGTCAATTGCATTTGAATCCTCGGAAAATGTTGGTGTAATCGCAATTGCATTACAACCCAAACGATTTGCAGCAACCGATAGTCGTGCAATCCGTTCGAGCGATACCTCGGTTGCACCAAGTATGTCCATTAATGAATTATCTCGAACAAGTAAACATGGCGATTTTGCTTTGTCGCCGTTATTTCGAAAGCTATCGTACGATTTCTGGTCCCAACCAGAGAGGTGCTCTGCATCAATCATTACGCCTCTAAGGTCTAATTTCTCAGATGCAATCGAGGGAACTTCGAGAATATCATGGATTCCAGCATCAATTAATGGATTAAGGGATTGAATTGCTAGCGTTAGAAGTAGAGTCATAAATATTTGGGCAAACCCCTAAAATGGGTTTTATGCATTTCTAAGAAGCGGTACTATACCCTCCCTTTCACTACCTAAGGAGGTTTTACCGAATGCCAAGTCCAACTGAATGTCGTTTTTCTGATTCCCACGAATGGTTTCTACTCCAAGGGGACACCGTAACTATCGGAATTAGCCAGTTTGCCGCAAACGAGCTCACTGACATTACCTATGTCGAGATGCAGCCAGTTGGAACCACCCTTGCAAGTGGTGAATCTGCTGGTGAGGTTGAGTCCGTCAAAACAACGAGCGATATCGTTTCTGTGTACGCAGGTGAAATCGTCGAAGTAAATGAAGCGGTGACTGATGATCCCTCGCTGTTAAACAGCGATCCATTTGAAAATGGTTGGCTCATCAAATTGCGGGTTGGGGAAATTACGGGCGCCGAGGCATTGATGGACCAAGCAGTCTACGACGAAAAGTATCCTGTTTGATTGTCGATGTTCCAACTGGTTAGTGAGTTTGAACCAAAAGGAGATCAGCCTGAAACGATTGATCTGGTTTCAAATTGGGTACAAAACGGGGATCGGTACAGAACCCTGCTTGGTGCAACTGGCACCGGCAAAACGTTCACAATGGCGAACGTAATCGCAAAGACAAATAAACCAACGTTAATCCTAAGCCATAATAAAACGCTCGCGGCGCAACTCTTTGAAGAAATGCGTACTTTGTTTCCAAACAACGCGGTTTCCTACTTCGTTAGTTACTACGACTATTATCAACCCGAAGCATATATTCCACAGCGTGATATTTACATAGAAAAAGACGCTGCGCGCAACGATGATCTCGACAGGCTACGGTTGAAAGCGACAAGCAGTTTGATTTCTCGCGACGATGTCATAATAGTCTCGTCAGTTAGTTGTATTTACGGGCTCGGTTCACCCGATTCGTATCAAAATCGGATCATCCCAATTACCGTTGGGCAAACCGTTAATAGACGGGAACTGTTCCTCGAGTTAACCGAAATGCAGTACAAAAGAAATGACATCGAGTTCGCGCGTGGTTGCTTTCGAGTTCGTGGTGATATCATCGAGTTGTTTCCAGCGTACGAAAAATTCGCGATCCGAATTGAATTTTTCGGTGATGAGGTTGAAAGAATCGAGTTGATTCATCCAACTTCTGGTGAGACTCTCGCGCAAGAAACAGACGTATTTATTTTTCCAGCAGTGCATTACGTGATGCCACAGGCTGGCTTAAAGAGAGCATGCGCTGCTATTCGCGAAGAACTAAAGATGCACGTTATCCAGTTAAAAAAAGAAGGGAAACTTCTAGAAGCCCAACGCATACTTGCGCGAACGCATTACGACCTTGAAATGATAGAAGAGGTGGGCTATTGCAGCGGAATCGAAAATTACGCAAGACACCTTGAAGATAGACCTGCGGGTAGTAGACCTTTCTGCTTACTTGACTATTTTAAACACATACCGAATCGAGATCCGAGTGATTGGTTGCTGTTTATCGATGAGTCACACGTCACGATACCGCAGGTCCGGGCGATGTACAACGGTGACCAAGCACGAAAACGTACGCTCATAGAGCACGGCTTTCGACTTCCTAGCACTTTAGACAATAGACCATTAAAGTTTGAAGAGTTTGAAGATTTGGTTCCACAGACTATTTATGTTTCTGCAACACCAAGCGATTACGAACTTGAAAAATCTGAAGGTATCATTGCACACCAAATTATTCGACCAACCGGACTGCTTGATCCAATTATCGAAGTTCGCCCTGCAGCCACGCAAGTGCAAGACCTTATGGATGAAGCATCCAAATGTGTCCAGCGAGGTGAGAGAGTTCTTGTCACAGTTCTAACTAAGAAAATGGCAGAAGACCTTTCTGAGTTTATATCTAAAACAAAATTGCGTAGTAAATACCTACACAGCGATATTGAAACACTCGAACGCATCGAAATCCTACGCGAACTGCGACAAGGAAATTTCGATTTACTAATCGGAGTAAATTTGTTACGGGAGGGTTTGGATTTGCCTGAGGTATCACTCGTTTGTATCCTTGATGCAGACAAGTCGGGGTTTCTTCGGAGTGAAACTAGCCTGATTCAAACAATTGGCCGTGCTGCGAGGCACGTAAATGCGAGAGTGATTTTGTACGGTGATAAAATTACTCCTCAAATGCAAGTTGCAATAGATGAAACAGAACGACGGCGTTCCATTCAAAAAATATACAACGAAGAAAACAGCATCACACCTGAATCAATTAAGAAATCCATACGCAAGGGGATTGAAGATGAACTATCTGCGCGGCAAATCGCAAGAGAAGCTTTTCACGCCGACGGTAGCAACGAGGAGTTTGATATTGATGAGCGTATTGAGATTTTAGAAAATGAAATGCTCGACGCAGCCGAAGATTTACAGTTTGAGAAGGCTGCTATGCTGCGAGATGAGATTGCTGCTCTTCAAAATAGAAAGTGACCAGAAGTAATATCGTCGCTCACACTTGAACAACGCCTACCCTACTACCGATATCGCTCCGCCAAAATGCACCCTCAAAGTGAATTTGTTCACACGCTGCGTTCGCGCGAGTTCTTGCCGTTTCCAAATCAACTGCTAACGCTGTAACGCCGAGTACCCTGCCTCCCGAAGTCCGAATATCACCTTGTGTGCAATCAGTACCCGCGTGGAATATTACTATGTCATTCTGCGACTGTGCGTCATCTATTCCAGTAATTACGAAACCCTTTTCATAGGAGTTGGGGTAACCTTTACTACACATCACAACACAATTTGCAACGTTATCGTCAAAATCTATTTCAGCACCGTCCAACTCTCCTGCAGCAGTCCGCCAAAGAACATCTATTAGATCACCATTGAAACGAGCCATTAATGGTTGGGTTTCTGGGTCTCCAAACCGGCAATTAAACTCAAGAACTTTCGGGCCAGCGGGTGTCAACATGATTCCAGCATACAACACACCTCTGTAGTCGATTCCATCTCTTCGCATTGCATCAATTGCAGGAACCAAAACTTCACGCTCCACAATTGCAAGTAACTCTTTTGTGAGTACAGGCGCTGGACAGAATGCTCCCATGCCTCCCGTATTTGGACCAACATCTCCTTCGCCAACTTGTTTATGGTCTTGGCAGAGATCGAGTATCCAAATAGTTCCACCATCTACCAGCGCAAGAACACTTACCTCTTGCCCTGTCATAAATTCTTCAATCAATATTGTATTGCCTGCATCGCCAAATGCGCGATCGCTCATTATTAATTCAACAGCATGCAGTGCCTCGCCAATTGTCTTGCAAACTATAACGCCCTTTCCTGCTGCTAAACCACTTGCTTTAACAACGCAAGGTTCTTCACGTTTGTCGAGGAAAACCCGAAGTTCTTCTGAAAAAATGAATTGCTTCTTCTTTTCACGTAATTCACACCACTCCATAAACCGAGAAACTTCTTCAGCAAATTCTTTTTTATTTTCCGCTTCAAATTCTCTGTCTAGTCCACGAAGAAGATAACTTCTCGCAGCGTCAATTTCTGAAAACGATCGCGAATCAGCGGTAGGTATGGATGCCTGCCGCATTAAATCTTTGGCATACGATTTATCGCCTTCAATTCTTGCAGCAGCCCTATTCGGGCCAAAGACCAGTCGCGTTTCCGTCGATAGTTCATCCGCAATGCCATCGGTAAGGGGAACTTCTGGACCCACAACGATTAAATCGATATTGTGCTGATCGCACCACCTGCTGAGGAAAAACGATTCAGATACATCCCATTTTTTCTCACAAGGTTCAGCGAGTTTTGCAATGCCAGCATTTGTACAGTCCGTCGCATACAACTTTCCAAGTTTCGGTGACTGAGTCATTTTCCAAGCGAGAGCATGCTCCCGACCACCGCCACCGATAAGTAGTACATTGCATTGTTCTGGACAAGGGCGAGACATCCGCACATTGTACCCAAGCTCGCTACTCTTCAACAGTCAATGGCACGTTGATTTTGCAAACAAGTCCATCTTTATCAAACCGCATCGTAATTGTGCCATGCAACTCATGGTCAACAAGCCCATCAAGTAACGACGTTCCTGTACCTACAGTACAGGCACTTGTAATTTTTGGCCCCCCTGTTTCTACCCAAGTAAGTTGTAATGCATTTGCCTGACTATGCTCTGAAGTGATAGTTACCAATCCGTCGCTATTTGACAGTGAACCGTGCTTCACAGCATTCGTCGCAAGTTCATGAATGACCATGCACATTGGCCTTGCAAGTAAACCGGGCAACTCGATATCCGAGCCAATAAAAACAATGCGTTCTTCTGAACCCGACATGTAGGGCTGCAATGTCAACAAGAGAATATCTCGCATCCAAGCCCCATTCCAATGTGATTTTGCAAGCGTTGAGTGCGCTACAGCGAGTGCGTGCAGCCGGCCATCAAGGGTTTTTGCAAAATCTTCGATTGTCTTGGCGCTCTGTTGCGACAAAGATACGAGGGACATGACCGCTGCAATGTTGTTCTTCACCCGATGATCGAGTTCACTCATCATTATTGTCTGTTGTTGTTCTAATTTATTTCGTCTTGTGATATCCACAGCAACGCCAGATATGCCAATAACCATTCGCTCTTCATCCCAAACTGGTGTGAACCAAACCTCAAAACATAACTCACCGATATGTGTTAAACCATGCGACTCTGTTCCGGCAAGCGCAGCATTGACTTGTTCTAAAATATCTGGATAATTGCGATAAATCTGATATACGCTTCGTCCAACAACTTCACCGGCACCCGCTCCCATGCTTTCAAGACCGAGACCTTCACTTAGAGTAAACGTTCCTTCGGCGTCAATACCAAACAAGATGACCGGAGAATGCGCAGTAAGTTGGCGGTATTTTTCTTCTGAACGGCGCAAACTAAATTCTTCTGCAATTTGCCTACGGTCGTCGATGCGTCGCTCAACAGCGCGAGCATATCCATTAATCGTATGGATTGCTTCATCTACCTCTAGCGTTAACCAATTGCGCTCACCAGAAACTTCAAAACAAATGAAACCTTCAATTTTTCCATATATTTTTGCAGGAACAGCCATGATTGCTCCAACAAGACCCTCTCGTACTCTCTCTGGGAATTCATAGTTTTCGCTATTGTTTACTACAATCGATTCGCTCGTAGCAAGTTTTTCTTCCCACCACTGTTTTGCATCTGCTGGTACCGCATGGGGCAATTCTATTTTCTCAATTTGCTCTGCACGAATCCATTCGTGTGTTATAAAAGCACATCCGTCAGATCTAAATCGAACTAACCGTGCTCGATCAACCACCATCGCTTCGCCTAGTATTTGGAGGAATGTCGAAATTGCATTATTCAAATCACTCGAATCTAACAGCGTTGAAAGCGAGTCCCTTCCGGAGAGATGAATCCTATTGGTATACTCCAACGTTCTGCTTCTTGCGATATCTCTCACCATACCCACAATCGTGCCATCTTCAACTTGCTTGCATTGATAGCCAACCCAGCGGTACCTATTTCCTTCATCACGGATTCTGTAGGAAATAGTAATCTCTTCTTCAAGTTTCAATGAGTCTAAAGCTGCTCGTACGGCGTCAACATCCGATGGGTGTAATCTTCCAATCCAAATGGATGGATTGTTTGACAGTATCGAAGATTCAATTCCCATCACGAGTTGCACACTCGTTGACGCATACACAGTTTCCCAATCTCCATCAAATTTGAGGCAGTGCAGACCTGAAGAGAGGTTCGATAAAGCAAACGATTTGTATTGTGCACTGTTCACCCCATACACAATACACGCAAGAATACGCATGCGCAAAGAGGATGACTCCTTACTGTTCTTTGTTTTTGTGCTCCTGTAGTAGTTCACGGACGAATTGTTCGCAGTCGGAAGGCGAACGCCAACCAGACGAAATCGCATATGGTATGGATGCCATCGTTTCATCTGATAGAACAATACCTACTTCGCTGAGCATTGAGATGACGCTCTGCGTTGCTTGTTCTTCAGAATAAAATTCTATCACGCGCATTTCCTGTGCCATAAATGGCTTCAACTGAGGCGAGACTGCACCGAATTCACCCGCAGGAGATGCAATCGAATGAATGGACAATCTAAATCCCTTAGCGCCTTCGTGCCGGATGACTTCAAGTTGCGCGTGAAGAGTTAACTCGTCTACGAGAATAGTCAACCAAATTTCTCCGGCACGCGTAACCGTAACAGAACCAGCGACTTCGCCTTTAAGAGTTGGATTTGAGGTGGATCGAGAATCATCTCGATCCTCGTCCTCCCCCCAAGAGCCTGAGCTTGCGAGGAGGGAGGAACTGGTGGCTAGCACGAGTGCTAAACCCAAGAGGAGGAGGACCATGATGTGTGCCTTACTTTTTTAGTGTTGAACGAGTCAATGGAGTAATACAGAAGTTACAAGTGAGTTATCAATATAAACATCAGCCCATTCACCCGAGGAATCGATGTGCATTGTCCACTCTTGATTATGTACAGTTGCGCTGCCATTGGTTATGCCAACTTCAAACATATAGCCAAAAACATCACTTGCGTTGCCAGATAAATTCATGACGATTGGATCTGGGCTTCCTTCTTCACCATCTTTAATCAAGAAAAGTTGACGAGAAAGAGAACTCCAACGCACCTCATCCCAAACTGGGATGGGCGAACCACCTGCAAGATTCAGTGTCGCCTTTACGTTTCCATCTTGCAATCCAGCAGCAGTTTCAAGTGATGGTGTAATAGTCCCCTTTATAACGTCGTCTTGTATTTCCAAAAATAGGTATTCACTTTCGTTTGATAATTCTGCTTGTTTAAAGCCTTCTTCAAAATATTCGTCCCAATCTGGATCATCGTGCAACACTAACAACTGACTATCTTCATCGTAAAGACAATCGATATCGTAAAAATACGAATACTCACGACCGTTGTGTGAACGAGTTTCAAATGCCCGTGTGTCTAAATCAAAACAAATAAATTGATTCGTTGTTGACCGTTGTATACCATTTCGATCTTCGCTTACTTTTGCTGTTAGTGACAGTATGCCAGTTTCATCGTTGTAGTTAACCGCTGTTTGTAATGAACAACCTGTTTCTACAAGTACAAAACTCAACGCAAAAGTCGTGCCAATAATTCCAAATACAGTTCGCTTCCTTGCTTTCATTTCAAATCCTTTAACTTTTTGTAAATATACCCATTTTCACCTTTAATTAATGTAACGGCAGCATCTTATGAGCCGTTGCTCCACAAAACACAAGTGGGGCATGCGAGTTGTAATCGATGTTTGGATTGCAACTCAAAAAATTTATGATTTTTTTACGGGCAGTTTTTTTTCTTATTACTGCTAAAAAAAACATGTAAGAAAAAAACAGATTGTTCGTGAAAACCCAAACTACTCGTGTAGGGTGGGGGCACGCAACTCAATGGTGGGTTATCGCAACGTGCAATAACTAAAGGTTGTCAGAAAATGGAGTCAAGAAAGGAAAAGGAGAATTTCATGGCAAAAACAATAAATGTAAACCGTAAGGAACGGCTTGAGCAGCTTCTAAATCTTGCGCAAGTATATCGAGGATGGAACCGAAGTAAACTTGCAAGAGAACTAGGTAGAGATGCAACGAAGTTAGCACCAGAGAGCGGGAATCCAAAATTTGATGTCATTGTTAAGTTGGCAGATGCGCTTGACTGGACTATCGACGAAGTTTCAGATTGGGTTTGGTATGGGAATGATTCTAAAGTAGACATTTCTGCAACTAGTAAAAATTTATCTTTTGCTTCACTTGATAAAAAAGCTCAGAAAGCCCATAGAGCCGGTAAGTATGAACGAATGGTAGAACTCGCGCACTGCGCACTTGAGGCAGCTACAAACCCAGAAGAACGTGCAAGATCGTACAACCGAGCAGCAGGTGGTTGGGATGGTCTTGGTAGATTTAACCGCGTTTTACGAGCAGCACAAGCGGGGTTACGAGAGCACCCAATACCAACTGATTTACGATTACTGCTTCAGTCTACTGCTGCAAATGCACACTACACACTTTGGCAACTTGACGAATCAAGGGGAATGGCTCAAAGAGTTATTGAGTATTACGAGAACAACGAGGCAGAATCCGATCGAGCAAAAGTTGCGCAAGCACATGGCTATTACGTTCTTGGGCATACTTACCGACGTCTCATAGAAATTGAACCTGATTTTTCCTCCACACATGCACATTCTTGTAAAGTAGCACTTGAAAAAGCTGCTTTGTACTACGAAGAACTTGGACGAGCAGTCCACTCAAATTACGCAGGTATAGCGAATACATGCAGAGGTGGAATTCTTGAGGCCGAAGTTTTTCTTGGCACAATCGATGCGCGGGAAGGGCTCGCAAGAGTTTTTGACGTTGTGGGTCCTATTGTGGAACCAAAAGATGGTTCGCATGGCGATTGGCTTGAAAGTTATGGTTGGTGGTGCATCGTTGGTTGCAACATAACACTTCGACACATCTCTGAAGAGAGAGATATCCAGCGATTCATGGCTCTGTTCACGAACAAGGCTGACGAAATTGCTGAACATTTGAATCACTGGGCAATGCGCGAACGTGTTTTCTCCATGCAGTTTGAAGGTCGCAAACGTCTTATAGGTTGGACTGGGCAAAATATTCCAGTAGTTATTGATAATGATGACGTTCGACTCATCACAGGAACCATGGGACGTTTTCCTCAATTCCGCGAAACCGGATGGTCAATTCTAAACAATGGAAACGTAATTCAAGAATCCTAAGGAGGTGAATGATGACAACAATTAAAACACTAGTATTATCAATCTGTATTGCTCTTTGTTTCACTGCGGTGACACCCGCGGGTTTAGAAGATGAAATTTCTTATATTCGACAAACCAAAATTACCATCTATGGACATACGGGACAAGACCCTGTGTATAAATCTACCGTTGGCAAAGATGGATTCTTCATACCAACAAAAACAAACCCAAAATTAAAAGCGTTTGTAATCGAAGATGATCCTTTTTCTAATTCTGTAATCAATGCACTAGACATTGAAAGCATAGGTCTTAGTCAACCTCTAGAACCTACTGACAACATGCTTCCATCACCGTATTTGAACGAAATGCACAGCGGTTTCGGATTCTCTTGGCAACACACAAATGGGTTTGGCGGAGCGATTCCTGCACCGCCTGCATTCATTTTGCTCATAAGCGGTTTCCTGATTAGTGCAAGGCGCAGGCCTTGACAGTCGATTGCTTGGGGCACCGATCTTGCATAGTCGGTGCCCCGTAGCATCGTTTGCGTTTGGCGAGTACGCTACACGTATGCCAATCAAATATACAAGGGTGCATCGGTTACTCGAAATAATTTCGCTTGTCCAGGGCCAAGATGGTTGGACCGCAAAATCACTTGCCGACAAATGCGGCACGACCGAACGTAATATCTATCGAGATATAAACCAAATTAAAGAAGCGGGGATTCCGATTGAAAGTACAAAAGAACATGGCTATCGAATTAACGGTACCTTCTTTATGCCGCCTGTCCGGCTTACATTCGAGGAAGCGCTCGCCGTTTCTGCATTATGCGAAGCGATGGCTGACCAAGGCGCAATCCCATTTATCCGCCCTGCATCTATGGCGATGAATAAAATTCTTGCACAACTACCCTTTGACGCAAGAGAAGAACTCACGGAACGATTGCGAACAATGCAATTACGCACCACTGCAACTATGGATGGCGAAGGGTATGAAGATGTCTACGACACCGTTCAAAACGCACTTCTGAATAAAACTGTTCTTTCATGTAAATACGAAAGCACATCAACACAAAATTCGGATGAAACATTTATGTTCCATCCCTATGCATTATTTTTCGGCACAAGGGCGTGGTACGTAGTTGGGTACCATGAAAAGAGAGAGGCAATCCGAACATTAAAATTGAGTCGATTTAATGCAATTAAAGCAACCACGCACTTGCATGAAATTCCGACATCTTTCAACTTAGACAAACATCTTGGTAATGCGTGGAATATGATTCCCGGCGATGAAGATTACAACATTGAATTGTTGTTTGAAACGCCTTTTTCGCAAACTGTAAGCGACACTCGGTGGCACTCCACACAAAAAATTCAATGGCACGATGATGACGCATGCACTTTTACCTGCACAGTTTCTGGACTTGATGAAATCGTTTGGTGGGTACTCTCGATGGGTCCGCACTGTAGAGTGATCAAACCCGCTGCACTTGCAGAACGCGTTGCATCCCTTGCTCAAAAGACCGCTGAAATGTATGAAAAAAGTCCCGTTTAAGAATTTCGTCGCAGGCACGCTATAAAAAAACCAGTTGTACTTTCGTTTGGAATGATTCGAACCGCTCGAGTTATGTCCTGTGTCACTCCCTTTCCTTCCCATTCTGAAATTGGCGGTCTTGAATGTGGTGGTCTCAAATCTTTAGGAAGTTCAATAACCTTTGCATCTATTGTTTTTTTACGAAGTACTTTTTCAAGGACAAACTCGTTTTCTTCGGGTGCAAATGTGCATGTTGAGTAGACGACAAGCCCCCCCACTCGAACACAACGCATCGCTGCAATTAGTAATTGTTCTTGGAGTTTTGCAAGACGACGTATTTCTTGCACATTCCATCGCGCCACTCGTATAGGTCTATCAAGTTGAATTCGACCCTCACCGCTGCAGGGCGCATCAACGAGAACTC
>JACNLR010000137.1 GCA_014381385.1 Planctomycetota bacterium
AAAACCACGAGTGGTGGGGCCGTACCGATCTACCACAATACCCCAACCCCGTTCCCACAGGACAGTTTAGTCAGATTTGAGTTGCAGGAGCAAATCCATATTGCTTTCGTACCGTCAGTTCACAGTTCGAACGAGGGTCGGTATTTCATCGACGGTCTCGTGCAGCGGTACTTTATCGAGTACCTCGACAATGTCCTTATCTAAACTCAGTTCCTGATCGCCAAGTCTGACTAGAAACTTCCACGGTCCAATCTGAATGAGATCGTCGTTATGTATCTGCACCTCTTCACCCGATTCCATCCTAATCGTGTTGAGATAGGTGCCGCTACGGCTTTCCAAATCTTTCAAATGCCACTGGTTATCTATGCAGAGGAGTTTTGCATGATTGCGAGATACGTATCGATTAGTAAGTTGGAAACAGCAATCTGGGCTACGACCAAGAGTCACATCTGAATCGGGCATAGCGCTTATATGGGGCAACGCTATCCCATGAATCTGATTCAATACAAGTTGATTTGGTTGATTGGATGTTCGCATACGCTAAAGATTTATTTTAAAATGTATTCTTTTAGCCTCAAATTGGCTAGTTTATAATTTTTTTATGTTTCAATTCACAATTCGGTGCTATTGTAGTACTTAATACAGTGCGTTTTTCTAAAAACTAGCAAAACACCTCCAATTATGACAAAAAGCGATTATCCAACAGATCCCAACGCTGAAACTATTGGTCTTCCCAGTGACGACTCTGGGAAGGGAAGCGTTCCCGAGCCCGGTAAGTTTGTAACCACGGGAATGCCAACCGAGATTGGCAGGTACAAAATCCTTGGCATTATTGCTAGTGGTGGTATGGGTGTCGTCTATGAGGCGATGCAAGAAGCTCCACGAAGAAGGGTCGCACTCAAAATCATTAAAGCAGGCGCTGCAAGCGAAATGGCACTGCGTAGATTTGAGTTTGAAGCCCAAATTCTTGCGAAACTGAGTCACCCAAACATTGCGCAGATTTTTGAAGCAGGCACATGGGAAAATGAAAACGGCGAGAACCCATTTTTTGCAATGGAATATATTCCTGGTGCAATGGGTATAGTCGATTATGCACAGAAAAAAGATTTATCAATTCGAGATCGCCTCATATTGTTTAGTAAGATTTGCCACGCAGTCCATCACGGACACCAAAAGGGAGTTATCCACCGCGACTTGAAACCGGACAATATATTGATTGACAATCAGGGTGAACCAAAGATTATAGACTTTGGAGTTGCCCGAGCAACCGATGCAGATTTAGCAATTTCCACGATGCAAACAACGATGGGACAGCTCATCGGTACCTTGCAATACATGAGCCCCGAGCAATGCGATGCTGACCCTGACCGCATCGATACGCGAAGCGATGTCTACGCGCTGGGCGTAATTCTATTTCAACTGCTCTCTGGTAAGTTACCTTACGACCTGCGAAAACAAGCGATTCACGAAGCGGTTCGAGTTATTAAAGAACAGCGACCGGATTCTCTTGGCACAATTAGCACAACGCTAAAAGGTGACATAGATACGATTGCATTAAAAGCGATGGAAAAGGATAAAGATCGTCGCTACCAGTCCGCTGCCGAACTTGCCACGGACATCTCTCACTTCTTAAACAACGAACCCATTATCGCTAGGCCCCTAAGCATTGGATACCAAGTGCGATTGTTCACGAAAAAGTACAAGCGAACGTGCGCTGCAGTTTTATTGTTGGGAATTTCTATCGTGTTAGGAATTGTTGGTACTTCATGGGGAATGTACCAAGCCAACATCCAGAAGGCAGAAGCAACTAGGCAACGTGATATTGCAGAAGCGAGGTACGATGAGATAATTGATTTCGCAAGTGAATATACAGGAGGTTTTTACGCAGGAATTGTAAAACTGAATGCAGGTTTGGAAGTCCGTAAATTAGTACTCGATTCAACGTTACGTCATCTTGACGAACTTGAAAAAAGCGCAGGCTCAACTGAACAAATTCGCAGCTTACGAGGCAACACGCATCGATATTTTGGCGCGTATTACGGCGGGATTAGTGCCGCAAATACAGGCGAAACCGCAAACGCAAAACAGCATTATGATAAAGCGCTTGTTATTTTTACCGCCTTGGTTGAAGATGGTTTTTCGCAGCATAACTTCCCTGTGGCGCTCATCCACTATAGGTTAGGCGAATTTTTTAGAAACGCAAGCCAATATACAGATAGTCTTGCTTCGTTAGCAAAAGCAGACAAGGTACTAGCAATTTTCATTACCGAATACCCAGAGGATGCTGGCGGTGCTCGACTGACGAGTTCAATTGCAATGTCAAGGGTTGATACGCTGATAAGATTCGATCCAGAAGGAGCACAAAACGCTATTGGTGACCTTGTAGAAGTGCGTGGTAATAGAGCTAAGCAATCACCCAATAATTTTAAACTGCAACGAGATTATTCCAGCGCCTTGCAACGCGCTGGAGCAATCAGCAAGGGGGTAGGTAACTTTGATGAATCTGTGGAGTACTACTCCAAATCGCGAGATATCCTCGCGGAGCTGGTTATTAAAGATTCATCGAACGATCGCGCACCAAGAGACTTGGCGTGGGTGGAATACTTCCTTGGTGAGGCCACTGTCGGCGCTGGCCAGACTGATGCGGGGCTTTTGAGCGTTGAAAATGGACTCGTGTTATTGCGAGATCGATGCGTTGCTTTCCCTACCGCAGCAGATGCCAGAAAAGACGTTCTCATGCTTGCAGGTCTGTATCTAAATCTATGCAAACAAGTAAATAGCCTACGCAGGGCGGAACAGGTCATTCGAGATCTCTTGGTAGCGATTCAACCCGTGGTGGAGCAAAATCCTGACAATTATGCCCTCGCGGAGATGTTTGCAGCCTTGGAAACGTATCTCCAAGAGGTTGAAAAGAATCTCGCTCTGGCAGACTAATCCTCGTTTTTAGCCTAAAAAACAGCATCTAATAAAACAACCTAGAAATAGGTTCACAATATTGCTTATTGTGGATAGTTGGAGGTAGCAAGGAAAAAAATTACCCGAAACAAACGAACTCTAACAAACAAACCACGTATTAACAGAAACTTCTCCCTCCTCTCCAAATTTTCTCCTCTAGAAATAACAAACCCCCAAGGCAATCCTTGGGGGTTTGTTATTTGTGCTTGGTAATTTTGTAGGAATTTGTACCCAAAATTGCAAGGGGGGGTACAGGTCATACCCATTGCGTAACAGATTAGTCGCTTTCTAAAAAGTCGTGCGAGAATTTAGCCTTTAAGGTCTGGATGCCTTGCTCGTCACCGATAATTGTAAGTTGATCATTCTCTTCGAGTACTGTGCTGCCGCGTGGGACAACCATTTGTCCCCTTCTGTGAATCATTGCTACAAGGCAACTTTCGGGGAAACCGAGTTGATGAATCGGGGTATCGATGAGTGTTTGCGTTTTTGTACTTGCTTCAAGGCGAAGTGACATGAATCTTTCTTCTCGAAGAAGTATTTCTTTCAATCCCTGATTTGTTGAAGCGGACAACCACCTTGCCATAAAATCTTCTCGGTCGACGTTACCTGCGAGTTGGGCAAGCAATCGTAAATGCTGCGAAGGGTCTGACTCTGGACTTACTAAGAAGAAGATTGCGTGAATGGCTTGTTCCTCGTGCTGCTCACCAAAAACATCTCCAACGTCTATAGTTAAACCGTCAAGGCTCCTAGCAATAACCATAATCGGTTTGTCAATCGTCGGTAGTCTCAAATGTGGTAATGCAACGCCACAAGTCACAGGTGTCGCTCCAACGCGGGTACCTTCAAGAAAACTATCTGAAAGGAAAGCAGCAGTTGTAGGAAGAATTGCAGACAATTCTTCGGACGCAGATGAGACGATGTCTTCAAAGGTAGAACCGATTGGCGCATCGACGACCCGTGACTTTGCCACTATTTCGTCGAATGGATCGTGTGCGCGTAGTCCTTTTTCCTTTAGGATTTCGCGCAGTTCAGTATCGAGTGCTGCAAAACGTTTTCTGCCGAGTCGCTCAAAGATGTGGTAGATGGCACCGTATCTTTCAACACGCTTTCTCGCGTAATAGAAATACCAAAGAATTCCAAGGATAACTATTCCGCTTGAAAAGAGCACTGGAAGCCAGCCCATAATACAAATGATGGCTATGCATGCAGCAGCACCAAATAGTTGGAGCCAAGGATAAAAAGGCGCACGATAGCCTGGGTCATACGAAGGGAGTTCCGCTTCACGCATAACAATGACAGACATGCAAAGAAGAGCAAACATTAGCAATTGAAATGCACTTGCAAGTTTTGCAATCTTTAGGGGGTCTAAAAGCAGGATGGAAACAATTATTAGGGCAGATGAAACGATTATTCCAGAAGTAGGAGTTCCCCTTCCATCTACCTTGCGTAGTGAGGCTGGAAGCAGGTGATCGCGACTCATTGCAAGTGGATACCGGGATGCACTCAAGATGCCAGCATTTGCAACTGACAGAAATGCGAGAATTGCTGCGACTGCCATAACATACGAACCAGTTTGCGAGCCAGTAATTGCAGCAGCAACAGTCGAAACAGGAGTTAAATTGATTTCACCATCTACGAGCGAAAGTCCTTCTGTTCCACTTACACCGACCATAACGAGCAATCCAACTATATACACGGCGATGGCTGTGCCAATGGCCAGAAAAAGCCCAAGGGGCAAGTTTCGCTCTGGGTTTTTGATTTCGCCCGCGACGCTTACTACCTTGGTTACGCCTACGTAACTAATGAATACTAATCCTGCGGCCGATAGAATATTTTCTGTGCCTTTGCCCAAGAAATTAGAAAAATTGGCAGGTCTTATGTTTATACTCCCAGCAACTAAGAACCAAGATAATAATGCAAGGAGTAAGACAACGACAATAATTTGGAATGAAGTTGTTTTCTTTGCTCCAAGTAGGTTGAGTCCACCAAAAAACACAACAAGCCCAAGTGCAATAAACGTAAAGAGTGCGTCGCTTGTTCCTTCAGGGAAAAACAATTGAATGTACGCAGTCATGCCCACAAGCGCGAAGGAAGTTTTTAAGAGTAAGGCTAACCAAATCCCAAGCCCACCAACTGTCCCTGCCATTGGTCCAAGACTACGATCGAGAAAGTAATAGACCCCACCAGACCTTGGCATTGCTGTTCCCAGTTCTATTTTGCTCAGCATAGGTGGAATGAGCAACAGGCCAGCAATCAAATAGGCGAGTACAACTGCGGGTCCCGCAATTTCTGCGGCGAAACTTGGCAGAACGAAGAATCCGCCGCTGAGAGTTGCTCCCGTAGCTAAAGCAAATACACCAAATAAGCCAAGGTTTTTTTTTGATTTGGGTATTGTTGACATCGCGTGACTTCTATTATGCCCGATTACACCACTTCGTGTATGAATCGCTAATAAGCGGTTACAAGGTGTTTACGCATGTGGATGCGTCATATCGGCAAAGTTGAGGTACTCGTCAAGTTCAGATTCTTCAAGGAGACCTTTGCGAAGGACGATTTCACGAATGGTTTCGCCCGTCTCGAACGCTTCTTTTGCAAGTTTTGATGTTTGGTCATAGCCGATAACTGGTGCAAGAATCGTTCCCACCATCAAACTCAGTTCAACGAGTCCTTCTGCGATTTCTTTGTTCACTTCAAGTCCTTGAATCATCTTTTCGTCGAGAATACTAGCAACACCCGAAAGCAGCATTATTGATTCAGTCAATCGTTCTGCAATTAAAGGCATACATAAGTTCAACTCTAAAATTGAGCCTACGCCGCCACTTGCTGCGGTCGTAATTGCAACATCATTTCCAACAACTTGGCAGAACACTTGCATCGCCGATTCACAAATGACTGGATTAACTTTACCGGGCATTATTGAGGAGCCCGGTTGCGTTGCAGGAAGTGATAACTCAAAGAGACCGCAACGAGGACCAGAACCGAGCCACCGGATGTCATTTGCAATTTTTGAGATACTGATTGCAATCGTTTTTAATTCGCCGTGCGCCTCTACGACACAATCTCTGGTTGCTTGCGCTTCAAAGTGATTGTCCGCTTCTTTAAATGCGACTCGTACTTCTTTTGAAAGTTCTCGACAGACGAGAGATGCGAATCGTGGGTGGGTGTTTATACCTGTACCAACAGCCGTTCCTCCGATGGGCATGTTTTCCGCAAGGCGAATCATCGCACGCTCGCCGCGCCTAATTCCGTACTCGATTGCGGATTCATATCCAGAAAAAATTTGTCCCATTCTAATAGGTGTTGCATCCATCAGGTGAGTACGACCAATGGTTACGATTTTGTCCCATTTTTTCGTTTTCGTTTTTAAACTTCTTCTTAGCCCCTTCAGAGAAGGGATAAGGGAATCGCGTAATTCCATACATGCAGCAATTTGCATTGCAGTTGGGAACGTATCGTTGGATGATTGCCCCATATTCACATGGTCATTGGGATGAACAGCATGCTTTGAATGTGCTGCTTTATTTGCCAAACGAGAAATCACTTCATTCATGTTCATGTTCGTCGATGTACCAGAACCTGTTTGGAATACATCAATAGGAAAATGTTCCATCATGCTATCTACGCGTTCTGGGTTGCTTAATGCTTCCATCACATCGTTACATGCGTTGACAATAAGCCTTGACCTTTTCTGGTCTAGAAGCTTCAATTTTGTGTTTGCTACAGCAGCAGCACGCTTGAGGAGCGCAAATGCATACATAATTTCGGGAGGCAAACTCCGTCCAGAAACAGGAAAGTTTAGTACAGCGCGTTGGGTAGTTGCTCCATATAAAGCGTGGGACGGTACTTCCATTTCACCCATAGAGTCTCGTTCAATACGCGTTCTTTTTGTTCCGGTAGCCATTGTATGTACTCTTGTCCTTATGGAGTGTTGTCTGGAGGGGTTATGGAAGGAGCAATGCCCAAAAGAGTCTTTTGCTTTTGTGTAAGTTGGTCGTTATATCGCTGAATAATCTGTTTCTTTATGACACTCGCAGCATTTTGATCTTTCACCTTAACTCGTTCCCATTGTGTTATCCACAAAGCGGGGTCGGGTCTTGCATCTGCAGCTGCATCCCATGCAGAGGCATCTATGGCTGCGACAAAACGTAACGTTATCAAATCATCGTCGATGAGTGACTCCCCAAACACGCCAAGGAGCTGGAGTGCACCTACAGCATCGTCCCTGCTGATCATCAGTGGAACTGCTCTTCTTGCAATAGCTTTTCTTGCAGCGATGCTCTTCTGTGACGCATTTTTCCAGACATCGTGTAGAATCGTTAGCCGAAGTTCATCTAGGTTTAACCGTTTGAGCATATCGTCTGCACGTAACAGCTCACTTGTACTTAGCGACGTTGCTATCGAAAACGCAGCAGCGTTCCAGTTTGGCTCGTTATCTTTTCTTACATCGAGTAATTCCTTGAAGGAATCTATGTCAACCTTCTTTTGCAGTGCAGCAAGTGCGTATGTGTAGAGCAGAGGATCATCCGCCCGCGCAATTAAGGGTTCGGCAAAGCCAGCATACGCAAAACCCATTGCAACAGCTTCACGTACAGAGTCATTTGGATTATCAAGCATCTTAATAAGCGCTCTCTTTGTTGTGTTGCTCCCAAGCATTGCCTCAAGTGTTATGAGAGATGGTAGGCTGCTTTGCTGTCTGGATTTCAGTACAGCTCTGAGAATTTGCCTTTGTATTTTTTCTGAAACATCGTTGTTGTTCAACAGAAAAATGAGTGCATCTGCAGCAGCCCCGTTGGGATTCTGCAGTAGCCGATCGATTGTAGGAGGAATTGCGTTAGGGTGCGAAACTGTTTGAAAGTAAATCAGTTCTTGTTCTGCAACTTCAATATCTACTTCTTGTGCAATTGCGTTTGCAACATGCTCGGCTAATCCGGGAACATCAATTTCAGGAAGAAGTTTTGCTGCAGCAAGTCGCACTGTAGAATTTGAATCAGTCAAACGGTCCACGACCAGCTGCAATTCTTCATTCGTTGCCTCTCCGTCGCGAAGGAGAACACCGACACGTTCTATTCCAAAAACGCGCAGCTCGGGCATTTTGTCGCCTAAGACTTCAGGCAATTGGTTGTGCTGGTGCTCTGATGAGATAAGTGGCCAATACCGAGCGTAGGTTTCTACTATTTTTTGTTTTAACGACTCTGGTTGGTCAACGCTGGTTCCGACATTCAAAGACTGATTATCTGGAATTGGAGAAGCGAGAATTGGTTTTGGTTGAGGCGAAGTCTGTTGTGGTGATTCACAAGAAAACGCAACAATTAGGAAAGTCAAAGAAAGCAACAGGGTGAATTTGGCTGTTTGTGATTTCAGCATGGCGTTGTGGGCAGTGTATTCGATTATTGAGAGAAATAAGGTAATCAAACGGGAACCATTTTGCATATCAACGTACAATATCCAACCGTATGAACAACTGGCAAGACGCAGAACAATTTGCAGATAATGCATTAGATATGTTTGAAAGAGGCCGCTGGGGCGAAGCTGAAAAAGAACTCCGCAAAGCCCTTGAAATCGATCCAGATCAAGGTGATTGGCACTTTAACCTCGGAATTACATTAGAGCGTACAGGGCGTGATGCTGAAGCACTTTCGAGCTTTGAGCAAGCGTCTAGACTTTTAGAAAACGCTGTTGACCCCAAACTTGCAGCAGGAGCAGCATGTGCAAGGCTTGAGCGATTTGAGGATGCAATCGGATGGCTTGATAAGGTGCTCTCAATTGACACGAGCGTGGAACCTGCTTGGGCGATGCTTGTTGATGCACATGCATCGAACAATGATCACGATGCAGCCGAGACCGCTTTCTATATGGCGCAAGATGCTCTGCCCAATCCAAGTGCGAATGTTCTCATTGCAATGAGCGGGAGTTTACTCGCAAGGAGTGAAGATCAGCGTGCAATTTGGTGCGCACAAGAGGCGATTAAAATTGATTCAGAGGTTCAGGGCGGACGACTCTGTTTGGCGGGTGGCTTGGTCGCAATTGGTCAAAGTCAACGCGCGTCACAAATTTTACTTCAAGAACTGCGCGAAGATCCTGGAAACGTGCAGGCCTTACTTTTGCACGCAGATGTTCTTGCGGATACGGGTCGTGCCAACGAAGCCCTCATAAAATTACACCGAGTTTTAGAACTTGAACCTGCAAATGTTGATGCGCATATACGTGCAGGAAAATATGCCATGGATGAAAAGCGGTGGGAAGAAGCATTCATCGCATGGGGTTTAGTTAGACGACTTCAACCAAATCATTCAACAGCGTGTTTGCACTTAGCGCAAACATTGTTAGCGCTGCAAAAACCAGCGTCTGCTCGACCACTTTTGCAGGAATACATTGAGCGAATGGGTGATACGATTTCCAATGAGGAGAAACTGCATGTAGCAGAATTGATGCTAGCTTCAGGGGAACCAAGGGCTGCATCTTTATTGCTTGAGAATGTACATCAATCGTTTGAAAAAAGTGACCCCTTGAAACTGCAAACTCTACGTGTACTCGCAGTGACTTTATTCGCAAGCGAGCGAACTGATGAAGGCGCTGCCGTGAGCAGGAAAGTGTTGCGCATCGATCCTACGTGTATATCTTCTATGCACAACTTAGCGCTTGCTGCTGTAATAAATAACCGGTATGCAAGTGCTTGGGGTTGGGTCACGCGGGGTCTTCGCTACGATCCATTGGATAACGACTTGCGCCGATTGCGTTCCCGATTAATCTGGGAAGGCATTGGAAAGTTTTGTAAAAAGCTTCTGGGAAAAAGAAGCTAACCTACATTACAGTGTGCCTGAAGTGAACGGAAGGAGCGCCATAAAACGAGCTCGTTTGATTGCTTGTGCAACCATACGTTGCTCCTTGGCGGAAGTGCCAAGTCGTTTTCGGGAGTAAATTTTACCGTTAGGAGTCATGAGCCGACGTAATTCTTCTACGGATTTGTAGTCGATGTATTTGCGGTCTCGATTGTCAGTCTTCAGGTATGTTTTTGCTTGCGGTCTGCCGTAGTCTCTGCTGCCCATAGTGCGGGTCCTTTCGTCATGAATACATGTGTAGCCCCAGTACAGTGGGGCGACGAGAACGCGATATTGTACATTGGCACAAAGAGCGCGGCAAGGGTTCTCTCTTGTGTATGCTATCCTGCACGCAATGGGACCCATCATCGGAATAACCGCAGATCACCACGAAAAACGCCTTAGAGTGGCAATAGCCTACGCTCATTCGGTCATTTGCGCAGGAGGGGTGCCCGTGATTCTTCCACCTGTCCTATCGCAAATGGACCATTTTCTTGCGATTTGTGATGGATTTGTTTTTACAGGTGGCGATGATCCACAAATGGAACAGTGGGGAGTTCCAACGCATGCGAGCGCGATGCCGGTTGCGCAAGATAGGCAAAAGTTCGAGACGGCTCTGTTACTATCCTTACAAGAGCGGAAATCGGTGCCCGTTTTTGGTGTTTGTCTAGGTATGCAATGGATGGGGCTCGTTGCAGGCGGCACGCTTAAACAGGACTTGCAAGAACCGCAGGCATCTCACCACATCAACGGGCAGCACCACATTTCTGGCGAACTTGGCGAAGGGCTAGTACATACCCACCACCATCAGGCTCTTATAGATGCAGGCACACTTTCAGTTGTTGCAAATGCAGATGATGGCGTGATTGAAGCGGTGCGAGATAATTCAAGGGCTTGGTATGTTGGCGTGCAGTGGCATCCGGAACGAACGGAAAATACGCTCCTTGGTCAAGATTTGTTTAATCAATTTGTGAAAGCAGCGCAAGTGCGTAGAACTGTATCTGTATGACGTACCCATCACCAATTCAAGAAACTCTTGCGCAGTACGAACTAGCAATGGGTGCGACACATGAAGAATCCAATCGAGAGGGAGCGGCGACGGGTCAATTCCAATCGGGAGTTCTTACAGAATTTTTACCTTGGGGCGACGATGGCTGTTTTATTTTAGCAACGGCTGGCATCGTCGAACTCGAATACGCAGCAATCCAAAAATCGGTTGGTGTATTCGATGCACCATGCCGTGGCACGATTGAAATTACTGGAAAAGATCGCCTTGATTGCATTGGTCGAATGACAACGCAAAAAGTAGAGACGATGAAAACTGGCGAAGCGTTGCTTGCATTTGTGACGAGCAGAAAAGGATCTGTGGTCGCAGATGTTATCGTGCGACTTTTTGAAGATCGGATTTTACTTGATGTTGATATTTCAGTCGTTGCGCAACTCGTTGACCATTTAAAGTCTTACGTTGTCATGGAAGAAGTTTCCATCGAAAATAGAACGTCGTCCATACATTGGCTTTGGTGCCTCGGGCCCGAAGCGCATAACGTTACAATCGATGGATTCCAACAACAACCTCTCCCGACCGCACTGTTAGGCATTGAGGGTGTAGCGTATATGGTCTCACCCGAACAAGTAGAGGATGTATGGGAAGCGATATTGGCTAGCAAGGGCAAGCCAATTGGCTGGTACGCCTTAAACATGGCGAGAGTGGAACAGGGGGCGCCACTGTTTATGGTTGATTTTGATAACCACAATTTACCGCATGAAACGAATGTGGTTTCAAGCAGAGTACGCTTTGACAAGGGTTGTTATTTGGGCCAAGAAATTGTTGCTCGAATGGAATCTCTTGGTAAACCGAAGAAAAAAATTATTCGGTTAAAAATGGAAACGGATGATTTACCAATTGCTGGAACGCAACTGTGGGAAGAAGAAACCGCAAGCGGTACGCCAATAGGCGTGATTACATCAAGTGCAATTAGTCCACTTGGAGGTTCATTGCCCGCAGTCATTGCTATGGTTGGCAAAAAACATAACAATGAAGGCACCGAGGTGTACATGTATGTTGGCTCAGAAATTGTTCAAGGGAAAGTAGTAGCCCTTTGAGTCTATTTCCACAAAAAATACAAATAACGGAAGTCGGTCCACGCGATGGCTTGCAAAATCTAGCGTTACCCGTGCCAACGCAGATTAAAGTAGAACTCATCA
>JACNLR010000089.1 GCA_014381385.1 Planctomycetota bacterium
GCGTTGTTTAATGGTTCTCAAAGAACTAGAAAAATTAGATAGAACAATATCGATGGTTGATAAACAATCACAAGGGAGATGGGAAAAGGGAATTTCCCTCAATTAATTATTGCGATTAATTCTCGAACATCATTGGCTCACGTTTATTATCGTTGGCTCGATTGGCGTTGCTTTTTTATGGGTTGGCTTACGAGATAGTCTACTGACGCGTGTCAAGATTGGAATTGCAACGATTATCCTTGCTGTTTTGTTGTTTATAGTGGGGTTGTTTGTTGTCACTCCAACAGAACACTCGAAAAAAATAGTTAGTGGTTTTGTGAACGCAGTTGTAGATGAGCAAATCGGCAAAGCATTATCGTTTTTAAGTAAAGATGTAGTTTTCATTGACGACTGGAGGGGCGAATCACTTTCTGGTATCGATGGAGCTCGAAAAAGTTTGGATGCTTTGTATTCGAAGCATAAACTAACATTTAATACTTTCCTTAAAGTAGATTTTTATGAGCGAGAGAACGACGTACTTGTTGAAATGTCGCTCTTTACGCGGGTCTCTGGCATTGGATCGGTACCATCAAAATGGCGCATTTTGGTGGTAGAGCAGGACGGGGGCAAATGGGCGATACAATCGATTGATGCGATTGAAATTGCAGGTCGGTCTTATCGTTGAAGCAGCAAAGCCCGCGGTCTGGGCTGTTACAATACGCAGATGTCTAAAATTTGGATAGATGGTGAGTTCGTTGATTCTTCAGAAGCTAAGATTAGCGTGTTTGACCACGGGCTACTTTATGGTGACGGTTGCTTTGAAGGCATTCGTATTTATAACGGGCGCATTTTGAAATTACGATCTCATATCGTTCGCATGTTTGAATCAGCAGCGGCGATTCGTTTGCAGCCTGGATATTCCATCGATGAGATAGAAGAGATTGTCCGTGAGGCAGTGTTAGTGAACGAGCAGCGGGATGGATACATCCGCCTTGTGTTTACGAGAGGCAAAGGTACCCTCGGGCTAAACCCTTTCCTGTGTCCAACTGCAACGGTCTTTGTAATCGTTGAAAAGATAAAACTCTATCCAGATGAAATGTACGAAGACGGCATGTCGATAATCGTAGCCAAACGTCCGCGCGTTCCAGCTGAGTGCCTCGATCCACAGGTAAAAAGTTTGAATTACTTGAATAATATTCTTGCAAAAATAGAAGCCATCGATGCCGGCGTGCTCGAAGCGCTGATGTTAAATAGAAATGGAGAAGTTGCAGAATGCACGGGCGACAACATTTTCATTATCAAAGATGGGAAAGTTTCAACACCGCCAATCTCCGCAGGCATATTAAACGGAATAACTCGACGGCTCGTCATAGATGAAATAGCACCAGCACTAGGATACAAGATTGAAGAACGAACTATTATACTAGAGGAAGTTATGGACGCGGATGAAGTGTTTCTAACAGGAACCGCCGCGGAAGTGATTGGCGTAAGCCACATTGATGAAAAAGTGGTTGGATGTGGAAAAGTTGGAAAAATTACACACGCCCTCGAAGACCAGTTTAGAAAAATGGTTGCAGAAAACGCTCCTGAAGATTAAGTCTACACATGCGATGCCAATCATGTGATTATGAACTTTGGCACTGCACGAAGAGAGTTTGCCCCGAGTGTGGTGACGCATTTTCTCTCACCGAGTATGCATTCGAATGTGGGAAAGTCCTTTTTCACTGCCCGCATTGCGACCACGGAATTGAGGGCAAAAACCCATCAGGTCGACCACCAGAAAATATTGAACAGTGTGCCTCTTGTGGGCTTGCAGTTGGGTTAGATTTATTCATTGTGCGCCCAGTGGCTGGTTTACAGGCAGACGAGTTAAGTCCGCAGTTACCAATCTATACAGCAAATGGTAGTTGGTTTTCTCGCTATTTTGCAACGGTATGGCTTATTTTATCACAACCACAACAGGCAATAAGCCGTGTGCCGATTCATGAACCTCTTCAAAAGGCATGGAAATTTTTTGCCATAACCATCCTAATCACGCTCGCTGTCGGAATGATTCCGTTTGCATTCATTATTTTAGTTGGAAATATTTTTGGTTCAAGTAGTTTGGGAGCGATAAAATTTGCGATTATTACTTTCGGAGAATTGCTCGTTGTTGGCGTGTTCTCGTTCTTTTATATAGTCATGTGGTCGTTGCTCACGCACGTATTGTTGCATATTACTGGTGGAAGTTCGTTTACATTACGAAGAACGATGCAGGCGGTCCTGTACGGCGGAGGCGCAGTCATAACCGGGGTGGTGCCTTGCTGCGGGGGTTTACTCAGTTTTGTTTGGTGGTTAGTTGCATCAACGAACATGGTCGCAAAAGGACAACGCGTGCATGGTGGAAGGGCGTCTTTTGCAACTTTGTTTGGGCCATTGCTTATCTTCATATTTGTGTGTGGCAGTTACTTGATGCTTGTGTTTGCCATTACCGGGCTGGGTGTCGCAAGAGCAAAAGTAAACTCGCAACAAATGCAACAGCAAGTTCAGCAACAGGTTACACAAAGTGATTCTGCCGAAAAAGAAGTTATTGATTCACCGTTAGAGAAACAGTAGTGCAATCTTGCGTGTGTGAAATGAGCCGGTCATTATCTTGCGCGGACCAATCGGTAATCATTTTATCTGGTGCGCTCGAGCTATCGTGAATTTCGAGTAAGTCGTAACTGTTGTCACGTTTTGCAGGCGTGAACCCCGCGCCTCGAATCATCCGGCATAACTTTGCTTCGTTTAAGCACCATGTCGTGCCTGCGGCACTGACTACATTTTCTTCAACCATCACAGAGCCCATGTCATTTGCTCCATAAAACAAAGCGGTTTGACCGATTGCGGGACCCATCGTTACCCAACTTGAGCCGATGGAATAAATGTTATCAAGGAACAACCGACTTAACGCTTGCGTTCGCAGATAAGTGCTTGAACCAGCAAGTCGAACCCTCCTACCAAACTCAGCGTGTCCAGATTTGGTGCCTGTGCCATTGAGTTTTGCGACGACATCACCCGGAAATGGCTCTGTGCCCGAAGCATCCCATTCTTTGACGCGCCCCAGAGGCGAGTTGTCTGGTTGGAATGGCCATGAAATAAATGCTTTGTAGCGACCACCGCCATGTAAACCGAAATCTTCAATGGAACGATCCTGCCATGAGCGCACAAGTTCCATGTGGTGGATGCGATCGGCGACACCTTCAATGTGTCCGAACATCATCGTTGCGCTCGTGTTCATGCCAAGTTCATGTGCGACGCGCATAACGGTGAGCCAAACTTCCGCGTTGCATTTACCGAGACCTATTTTTTCACGAACAGCAGAGGCAAAAATTTCACCACCGCCCCCGGGAATGGATTGCAATCCCGCTTCTTGTAATTTTGTAAGAACCCAACGAACTTGTGCTTCGAGTGTACCTCCGGGGGTGTCAAAAAAGTTGACAAATTCAATTACCTCTGGCGGGCTAAATGCGTGGACGTGTACTTGTGGAAATGTATCTCGAAGTAAAGTAAGTAACTCGATGTACCATTCAAGCGGGAGTTCAGGATTCATACCACCCTGCATTAAGATTTGCGTGCCACCGATATCTACAACTTCTTGTACTTTTTGAAGGAGCGCTTCGTATTCGAGCGTATAAGCATCTTCTTCGTGACCATCTCGTCGGAATGCGCAGAAGGTGCACTTTGCGGTACAGATGTTCGTGTAATTAATATTTCTATCGATGATGTACGTACGAATATGATCACCATGAAGGGCACGGCATCTTTTGTCTGCCCAACGACCGAGTTCAATGAGTGGCATCTCGTTGTAGAGTGCCATTGCTTGTTCTGGGGTTATGCGTAGGTTGCCGTCAACGACATCTTGCAAGACTGCTGTGTCAAAAATATTTGCAGTGGGTGTAGTCGAAATTGGCATTTCGAGATTATACCCTAGCAGCCATCCTCAATGGTTTTGCAGAGCGCTAGGCATTCTGAAAGCAAGGTGGTTGTTTTATTCTCAAGTGAACTCCGCTCTTGGGTATTCTCAAGTTGTTTCAAGTTGATTTCAACGTTCAATCGCGCCGACCTTGCTGCTGCCTCTGCGAGTATTGCAGCAATGACAATATCACTTACAAGCAGGGCATTTGTTTTACCTATGAGCGTTTGAATTGTTACAAGAATGCGATGGCTGAGTTCCATTGTTTTCATCGGTACTGCAATGGCATTTTGAAGTGCCGTGTCCCAAGATTCGGTTCGAATGGGATCATCTATTTCAAGTTTCCAGAGCGCATTCATTTTTTCGTATGCTTCGGCATCTTCGTTTGCAAGGACAATCGCTTCTTCTGATGCAGCGCGTAAAAAAGAAACGCAATCATCGTGCAATTGTTTGTGCTGCGTGTATTTCTTTTTTCCATCTGTATACGCAAGCACCATTTGTCCAAGAGAGGTAGATAGCGCAGCTAAAAGTCCTGCGACCGCTCCACCTCCTGGCGTTGGTTGTTTTGCAGAAAGATCGGCAAGGAACTCGTTAACAGATTGCGTGCCAATCTGGTTCACGATCGAATATCCGCAGAGAATGTAGTAGTAAGCATTTCAATTGACTGCATCGCCGGTCCGTTCACTTCATCGTGTGTAAGTGTTCGTTTAGGATCGCGGAACCGAAGTTTCAGCGTCAGTGATTTTTTACCATCACCAATGTTTTTCCCTCTAAACGTTGTGACAAACGAAACGTCCTCAAGATGTTCAAGGTTCAACGCAATAATTGATTCGTAAATCTTTTTCCATGTTACTTCTTCATCAACTATGAGCGAAATGTCACGTTCAATTGCGGGTTGTTTTGGTAGCGCATGGGATTGCACAACGGGCGGGAATGTTGCTAGATACTCGCTCAAGTACAGTTGTGCAACGTGAACCGTTGTTGGCCAATTCCAGCATTTTTGAATTGCAGATGTTAGTCGTCCAACACACCCAATGACGTTACCTCCGACAAGTATGTTGCCTCCGGGTTCGAGCCAACTTGGAGCATCCTCTAACTCGATTGTGACTGCTTCTTGTGTTAACAAGGAGCAAACTCGATTGATTACACCTCGGATTTCACCAATGCCCGCTTGTTCGGAGGTATCAACTAAGAGTGCAAGTTCAGTTCGCTCGGTATGTGCAGTGCCTTCAAGGGCGAAGACGGAACCGAGTTCTGCAAGTCTGAGATTTTTTACGCCGTTGTCTTCGTTGTGTTTTCGAACTGTGAGTAAACTTGGGATGAGTGAGGGCCGAAGGGCTGGCTCGGCTGCAGCACGATCATCGTCGATGGTGAGTGGTGTTTGTCCACTGCATAAGAATTGTTCTGCTGCCTTTATCGAAATGAGGGAATGCGTGACGCATTCGACAAATCCCATACCCGCGAGCGAGTCTAGAATGGCATGCCTGCCGGCAGCCTCACCTCCAGAGTCAGGCACCCTTACTTCTATGGAATCTTCGATTGCAATATTTTCATATCCGTGTACACGACCAACTTCTTCGACAAGGTCGATTTCACGGTGGATATCTCCGCGGAAGTGGGGGACGGTTGCTCTGACAACACCACTGTCACAGGTTGCTTCAAATCCAACGGAATTCAAGTGTCCCGTAATTGTTTCATCTGAGATTTCACTGCCTAATCGTTCTCTGCAGTAGCCAGTTCGCATCGTGACAATAATAGGTTCTGGTAGGGGGTTGCCCTCTGTAAGAACCCCTTTGCAGAGTGCACCTCCACCGACTTTAAGCAGTAATCCCGCGAGTCGGTCGGCACATGGCGCAACCTGTCTTGGGTTTACCCCTCGTTCAAATCGAAAGCTAGAGTCGCTAGCAAGATTGTGCCGTCTACTCATTTCACGAACGACAACGGGGTCAAATGTTGCTGATTCGATGAGAATGTTTTTTGTATCCGTAGTTACAGAAGTGTCGGCACCTCCCTTTACGCCTGCGAGGGCAACTGGTTTTTCTGCATCTGCAATGACGAGATCGTCGGCTGTTAATTTGATGGGTGTTGCGTCTTCGCCGAGGGGCAAAAAAGTTTCGCCATCTTTTGCTTTTCGAACAATTATTTTTCCACCAACAAGTTTGTCAAGGTCAAATACATGCGTCGGTTGGCCATGTTCAAAAAGTACGAAGTTTGTAGCATCTACAATTGCATTGCGTGGAGTGTCTCCGCGATTTTTGATTTTAGTTGCGAGCCATCTTGGTGATTCATTGACGTTAATATCTTTGATAACCCGTGCGGTATACAGTGGGCAGAGTTCGGGCTCGTTGTTCGCGACAGATGTCTCTTCTTCAATCGGCGAACCGCTTTCCTCCACAGCGTTACTAGGAATGCACAACGTATTATCTGTTCTAGCGGCGATTTCTCTCGCCAAACCGATGTGGCAAGTGCAATCTCCACGATTTGAAGTCATTTCAAAATCTTGACGAACGTCACCATCTTCCAAGTCATCACGACCCTCAAGCGGAAATCCAGCCGCCGTAAGTAGCTCTGATTGCTCTTGCGTGGAGACATCGTTTTTCAAATAGTCATTTATCCAGTTTGTAGTTACCAACATTGCTGCAGAATAGCTCTATATGCCGCTTGGGAAGGCAATTTTTGAGATTGATTATGAAGCTTTTTGTGTCATGTGGGGTAGCCCAAGCGTGAGAGTCGTAAGGACAATAAGTAGAGTGCTTGCGTACGTAGAAAACTGAATTGTGTGCGCTAAACTGAAAACTATTACGGTAAACCAAGCGGCGCTTAGACCTAACAGCGAAGGGGTGCCGCACACACGCTTTTGGGAACGAACAAAAGCGAGGAATGCAAATGCAATCATTAGTATTATTCCAACAAGACCCTGTTCTATTGCAGTTGCAAGAACGGTGGAGTGAGGTTCGGGTGTGATGAAGCCTTCGACATCCGCAGCCAATGAAGTGGGCATTTGCGATTCGATACGTGCAAACTGCTTAAAAGTAGCCCCTCCTCCATATCCAACCCAAGGTGATTCCATCCATATTTCAAACCCTCCGCGCCACCAAACATATCGCAACCCATACGAGTTCACATATCTATCCACGCGGCGCCTTTGAAGGTCGTCTGCAACTAGATTGTGTTTGCTTGGTGGTCTTTCTGCCTGACTAATTTCGGTTGTCGATGAGACTTGCTCTACAAGTGCGGAAAATCTTCCGCTGGGAGTTGTACCCGGAATCACCAGTGCGCTTACATCTGCAATGACGATGAGCATACATACAGTGATTGCTCTTACCCTTTTGCGTCTTGATGGTAAAAAACGAAAGAGTTTCACCGCAAGCAGAATCAACGCAATGGGCAAGACTATAAATATTGTTCTGTTTCCAGCGAGCAGCAGTGAGATGGGAATAGGTAGAAGTAAAAGAAACGTGAACCAGATATCGCGTTTTGATTTTGCAGTAAGTAAAAGCCCAACTAGCAATGCTAAAATTGCGGTAGACCATAATGCAGTAAATGGTGGATACCAATGCAATCCACCGCTAAGCGTTCTTGGGGCGTATCGAATTCCATCCATTATTCCAAGCCACATTAATCCCTGAATTCCCGTATGAATTGCAACCCCAAGACCAAGTGCAAGGATGGCCCATTTTGGTTTGTTCAAGAGTGGGTACAGCGCAGGTATAATCAATAAAAGATACGGATTGACGAGCAAGTTTTTTTCGGGGTTTTCCGACCACGAAATTGAAAGAAACGCGAAAGACCACCAAGCGATAAACAATAAAAATAATGGTTTGCGAATTAAAACCGCAATGGTTTTAGCTGTTGTTGGAAGTCGCAATAGCGTTAGCGCTAACAATGCAACACCAATGTTCGCTGGTTTTCCCGGTAGAGTAAGGAGGCATAAGCCAAGTAAGCCAATGCAAAAGTGAAGTTTAAATAGCAATTTTGCATTTTGGGTTTTGGCTGGAAAAGTTGTCAACGCCATCGAATTGGTCATCATATCCATGGTTGAGGTTAGTTTTGGTTCGTTTTCGAACAAATTGTCACATTAGGCAGCCTAGGAAACATTAAACGAATCACTTTGTACTTGCATTCCATAGTGCCTACATGGTAATATTTCTCATAGAGAAAGAAGGAGGATTGCAAATGTTATTACATAAGGTGGGTTTTGTTTTACTTGCAGCAGCAACAGTAACTGCAATTTCTGAAGCGACTGTGTTAACTGTTGGGCCGGGTGGGAAGTATGATTTTGAAAGAATACAGGACGCTGTTTATGCTTCTAGCAATGGCGACGAGATTGTAGTTGCTCCTGGTATCTATGGACCTGCAGACAATTCGTGTGTCAATACAATCGGCAAAGCTGTCTGGATACACAGTAGCATGGGCGCAGAAGTAACGATTATCGATGGGGAAAACTGGGCAAGAGGGTTGCTGTGTTGGTACGGTGAAGGACCCGATACAATTATTGAGGGCTTTACAATTCGAAACTGTAAAGCCGATGGTGGCGGGGGCGCAAAATTTGATCATGCAAGTCCAACTATTAGTGATTGCGTTTTTGAAAATAATGTTTCTGAACAATCGTATTATTATTCAGCAAGCGGCGGCGCTATATATTGCGATGCAAGTAACGCTGTTATTTCTGATTGTACCTTTATGTCAAATAACGCCGAGTACAACGGGGGTGCAATTTACAATAAAAATTTCAGTTCACCTACAATTAGTAATTGTGACTTTGAAAGCAACTCTTCTTTAAAAGGCGGCGCGATTTGCAACAGCAGTTCAAGTGACGCTGCTATTTCAGACTGCTCCTTTACATATAATTCCGCAGCATTTTATGGCGGTGCAGTGTACCTCATTGATTATTGTTCAGTCGTGATGACAGATTGCAATATGGATTATAATTCTGCGCAAATGAGCGGGGGCGCAATCTACAATCAGGGCGGTGAATTGACAACTACCCAATGCTTGTTTAACCAAAATTTCACATTTGAAAGTGGCGGTGGCCTAACAGTAAATAACGGGTCAGCTGATATTACGTTTAGTGCATTTGAAGATAATGTTGCTCCAATCGGAGGTGGTATATATGTAGCAAGCACATCATCTGCTGTAACGGTTGGAGATTCTGTGTTCTGTGGCAATTCTGTTGACCATATCACTGGTGATTGGACAAATGCAGGCGACAATGAGTTTTATGCGGGATGCGAGCAAGGAGCTTGTTGTACGAATGATATATGTGTGCCTCTTGATCCAGAAATGTGTGAATATGTTGCCGGTGATTTTCAAGGGCTAGGCTCTGTTTGTGCCAAAGTGGGTTGCCCTGAAGCATGTGTTGGCGATGTGAACGGCGATGGAATCGTCGATACAACGGACATCCTTGCAGTCATCGGCAGTTGGGGAATTTGCCCATAAATTAAGTAGAACAGGCTTACTATCGCTCACTACGTAGGTTCAAACTAGCTATTCTGCGTGACATGAGATGCCAACGACCTATATTGCTTGCTATTTTTTCGGTTATTCTTTTTGCAGGATGTTCGGCTAACCCTCCGGTGACGGATCCACTTTCGATTGCACCCAACGACTTTTCCATAGATGTAACGGTAGTGACTGCAGAAACGCACACGCTTGCGCATATGAAATCCTCACGGTTTGTAGTTTTTCCAAATGGAGCGTTGCACCACGGAGACGAAGATGGTTGGGGACCAAATACGCTTCCACCGCGAACGAGACTCCTTTCAAGGGAACAAATAGCAACGATTTGGAGTCGTCTTGATCAAATGGGTATGGCGTCCCCAGATCGAGCGGACGAAACGGTGAATTTACAATTACTTCCAAGGCCAAAAGATGGCTCTGTGTATATGATCGCAATTAACGGCGACCAAAAGTATTGGAACTTTATTCGGTACATCGGTGGCGATCAGCCCGCAGACCCGGCATTTAGAAGTCTCATTCGCTTACTCGCTGGATATGCATGGTCCACAGACCAACCAGACGTTGAAGGATATGAAGAACCCATTCGATACGATCTTGGCGGTAATCCATATGAACGATACAGCGAAGGCGAACTACCGTGAAATGGATAGGGTTAGTTTGCCTTGCATTACTTTGGGGATGCCAACAACCATTTCAAGGAAATCTAGTTCGACTTGAAATGAACGCACCACAGCAAGCGGTGTTGTTCATAGTCACAAATGACAAAACGATTCAGTATGGCGGAGGCATTACTGCGGTCGAAGGGAAAACGACGTGGCAGGGAACGTTCGATAGAGAGCAGCGTTCACAATATCAAACATTGCTTGGCGAAACGAAGTGGACAACGACAATACCAGTGAGCGACACGAGTATTGGCTCTGGGCAGTACAAGGTACGCATTCGTAACAAAGATGTCGACAACACATTCATGCTTTCACTTAGTGACACAAACGCAACGTCACTTTACAATTTCCTGCAAAATGTGGCATCGGCTCGACTTGATAAACATATACAAGCCCTGCCAAAACCAAACGTAGATGTACTAATTGATAGGACAAAACAAAAATGACCCCACAGCAAGCACTCCAGGAAATTATTGAAGGCAACGATAGGTATGTTGAAGGACGCGTCACATCTAGCAATTTGCCAGAAAGTCGTGCATTACTTGTAGATGGGCAAGCACCTATCGCTGCTATCGTTCGGTGCGCGGATTCGCGGGTTGCTCCAGAAATTGTATTCGATCAACCTCTTGGGAAGTTGTTTGTCTGTGGTGTAGCGGGAAACATTCCCACAGTAGAAATTGTAGAAAGTTTTGAGTATGCACTTGGGCATCTCGGTGTAACGCTGCTAGTTGTAATGGGCCATTCGCAGTGTGGAGCGGTGCATGCAGCACTTACGAACGAGGTTGTTCACGGAGTATTTGCACGAGTTGCACTTTCACCGGTACCAGATTTGGACGAATGCGTTGCGCATAATGCAGAGCAAGGCGTCAACACAATTTTGGAGTCTTCGAAAATGATTGAAGATGCTGTGAAAAATGGGCACGTTCAAATTGTTGCAGGCGTGCAAGACATCGCAAGTGGAAAATTTGAATTGGTCGCACAAACTCAGTTGAACTGATTTTTATCAGCACCAAAGAATCCGACCTTAACTCCGTTATCTCTGAGATATCGAGTTGCGCGCGTGTTGACAAGAACTAACACAATAATGCCAAAGCAGGGAATCAAACAAAGGAATCCATTGATGACACCAAGGATTGTCGAGTTGTACACATTCGCCGCAAGTAAAATGATGAAGATAAATGCTGCGAAGTTGGTGATGTAATATAAGAATGTGGGGATGTCGTATAACTCGTGGTTAAAAATGGAAGCGTCACCAGCATATCGATCGTATGCCCCCATCAATGCAAAAATAATCATGAGTCCAATGCAAAGAAGCAACTGTCGCTGATTGACAGCGATTCGTTTAAGTCTAGTTTCATCCGTGTTTCTAAACAGTGTCATGAATCAATATCCTACTGATACAACAATGGTAGCAGAGAATAAACGACCCGTTGTAACGTGGCTTTGCCGTGGTTGTTGGTTGTTGTTTTCACTAGGGTCAGACCCGTTGTAACGTGGCTTTGCCGTGGTTGTTGGTTGTTGTTTTCACTAGGGTCAGACCCGTTGTAACGTGGCTTTGCCGTGGTTGTTGGTTGTTGTTTTCACTAGGGTCAGACCCGTTGTAACGTGGCTTTGCCGTGGTTGTTGGTTGTTGTTTTCACTAGGGTCAGACCCGTTGTAACGTGGCTTTGCCGTGGTTGTTGGTTGTTGTTTTCACTAGGGTCAGACCCGTTGTAACGTGGCTTTGCCGTGGTTGTTGGTTGTTGTTTTCACTAGGGTCAGACCCGTTGTAACGTGGCTTTGCCGTGGTTGTTGGTTGTTGTTTTCACTAGGGTCAGACCCGTTGTAACGTGGCTTTGCCGTGGTTGTTGGTTGTTGTTTTCACTAGGGTCAGACCCTTATTTCATCTTCAGCGGGTCACACCTGCGCGTGGTCCGAAA
>JACNLR010000101.1 GCA_014381385.1 Planctomycetota bacterium
TGGAATGGGTTCGTACGAGCATGACTCCGAACGCTTCGCCGACACTTCTGGCTTTTGGAAACATTTTTTTAATGTCTTCTGGTCTTGCTGCAGTTGCGATGTCGTATTCAACAGGTGCGGTGCTTAGTAGCCGGTCGCGTACGCAGCCACCAGCAAAATACGTTTCAAACCCCGCTTCGCGGAGTTGGAGGAGGATTGAAAGAGCGCCCTCTCTACTCAATTTTGGGCAGAGTTCGCTCATGCTCGCACTCCGTAAAAAAGTACCCACATACCAGCGCCCATTTTATGTATTTCAGGACCAGCAAGCGCGTCAATTGTATGGGGCACTTGGTGCGGGTTGATTGGCGAACGTAAAACGACAAGCCCCTCTGCATCGAGAATTCCGGAAAGGTTTGCAATCTGTTCAAAAACACGTTCTCTAGACTTTTCATCAACCATCATTGCGTAAGGTGGATCGATGAAGACCACGTCTACGGGTCTTGGAACACGTAAGAGCGGAATGGATGACAGTGCATCGCATTGCACAGCAATGGCTGCTACTTCACACTCCAATAATTCAATATTTTTTTGGAGCATCGCGTAGATTTTTCGATCTTGCTCTACAAGTACTACTGTCTTTGCTCCTCTGCTCACTGCTTCAAGCCCCATCGTTCCAACGCCGGCAAACAAGTCCAGAATTATCCCATCACCTATATGTCCACGTAATTGATTGAATACAGATTCCCTTGCTCTGCCAGTCCAAGGGCGAGTAGTTTCATTGTCGCGAGGCGTTTTGAGCTTTCGGGATTTAAATTGGCCACCAAGTAATCTGAGCATTCTGCGTAGGATACCTCCCTTGGAGTCTGACCCCAAGTGGTTAGCAGGTATTATGCTAGGGATGGGAACACGGTTTGATTCACTTCCAAGTAGATTGCGCGAAGTTTCGACGGAACTTGTCCTAGGTGATGTGCCCTGCCTTCTTGTGCGTGGAAGCGAAGAGCCAAGACCATTTTTGTTTTGGATGCATGGACGCACAGCGGATAAGGAGCTCGATCCTGGGCGGTATTTACGCTATGTTCGTAAAGGAATACACGTCTGTGCTGTAGATTTACCCGGTCATGGTGCTCGTTGTAATGCAGAGATGCAAGATTCTAGCCAAGCACTCGAACTCATTTTGCAAATGGCAGGCGAAATTGACGGCGTACTCCAAAGACTTGGACAAATTGGTGGTTTTGATTTGAATAAAGCAGTCCTTGGCGGCATGTCTGCGGGTGGGATGGCTGCTATTCAAAGACTTCGAGTAGCGCATCCCTTCAAAGCAGCCGTCCTTGAAGCCACAACGGGCGATTACGAACCTATGCGAAAAATGCCACTTTGTTTAGGTCTTAGCGAAGAAGCATTTCACGCGATTAACCCAATCCAACACCTTGCCAAGTGGAGAGATATTCCGATTATTGCATTTCATAGCCGCCACGACGAGTGGATCCCATTTTCTGGTCAAGAATCATTCATACACGCTCTTCAAAAGAAAGCAGCCATCCCCAAACAAATTGAATTCGTTACCTTTGACCGTACGGGTGCTCCCTACGAGCACGTTGGATTTGGTAGAGAATCTGCATTTGTGAAGGAACTCCAAGTAGAATTCGTATTGAAGTGTTTAAAATAAAATGGAAACGGCATGACAACAACAGAAACTAACGCTTGGTATGGACAATTTGGTGGCAGGTTCGTCCCAGAGACACTCGTGGCAGCACTTGATCAACTCGCTTTAGCTTGGGGAGAAGCGTGTAGCGATGAAACATACCAAGCAGAACTTGACGGTCTCCTCGAACACTATGTTGCGAGGCCAACTCCAGTTACGTTAGCCCCAAGGTTATCAGAGAAAGTTGGCGGTGCTCAAATTTGGCTCAAGCGTGAAGATCTTGCACACACCGGAGCGCATAAAATAAATAACACAATAGGGCAAGCGCTACTTGCAAAACGCATGGGAAAGAAGCGAATCATTGCTGAAACCGGCGCAGGTCAACATGGCGTTGCAACTGCAACGGCTTGTGCAAAACTAGGTTTGTCCTGCGAGGTGTATATGGGCGCAGAAGATGTGCGAAGGCAAGCCCTCAACGTATTCCGAATGAGATTACTCGGAGCAAAAGTAAACGTTGTTGACTCAGGTTCAAAAACATTAAAAGATGCAACAAACGAGGCTATGCGAGACTGGATGGGATCGGTTGAGCGAACGCATTACATACTAGGTTCCGTTGTTGGGCCGCACCCTTTCCCTCTTATTGTTCGCCAGTTGCAATCGGTAATTGGTAAAGAGGCGAAAGTGCAATGCGCCGAATTGTTCGGTGGACTTCCCGACTGTATCGTTGCTTGCGTTGGTGGTGGTTCAAACGCCGCTGGAATTTTTTCGCCCTTTGTCGATGACGATGTACAATTGATTGGAGTTGAGGCAGGTGGCACTGGACTTGGTTTAGGCCAGCACGCAGCGCCTCTATGTTTAGGAGCACCGGGCGTATTGCACGGATCGCGCAGTTATGTATTGCAAGACCAAGATGGACAAACCCAAGATGTACACTCTTGTTCGGCTGGCTTAGATTATCCAGGAGTCGGTCCAGAACATTCCTATTGGAAAGATGCGGGTCGTGTTGAGTACCAAATCGTTTCGGACGAAGAAGCTCTCGATGGTTTCCAAATTCTGTGTGAAACTGAAGGCATCATTCCTGCCCTTGAGTCTTCGCATGCAGTTGCTTGCGCGCTTCGGGTTGCTAAGGATATGGAGCAAGGGCAGAAACTTCTCATAAATCTATCTGGTCGCGGAGACAAAGACGTCGAAGAAGTCCAGCGTTTGTTATCCCAAAATTGACGACCACTTTTGCCCTAGTTAGTTAACCGTGGAGTAATTAATTTGCAGTGGGTTTGCAGCAACTCGCGGGTCGTTTACCTGCACCTTCTGCGTCGTTAAATGTTGGGTAGCCGACTTTATTTTTCTCGCTGATGCGGTTTGCATTACCACAGCCCGCCTTGTGAAAAACTTTACTCCGTTTTGAAGCCAAGAACGGCGCTGTATCGGGCGATACAGTTTCAGAATCGGAAGAACCGCTTGCTAGATTTGGTGCTGGTGGTGCAACAGGACTGTTCTTCAGGGCAGTGGTTGTCGCAACAGTTGGCCATGGTGCAGCACTCGCTGAACTGCCCTGCCCTTCGCGGGGAACCATATCAACGGCGATTGCACAATGGTCTGAAGAATAACCGGCCGGAATCGGATCGTTTCGCCAATCGTATTCTGGGTGCGCAGAGCCAAGCACAAAGCCGCTGTCAATGACAAGTTCTTGTGCAGCAGGTGCATTGAGCATAATAAAATCTATGAGTCGATCGGATGTGTGCGTTTTACGCAACGGTGATGTGTCATCCCACTTGACATTTTTCGATTGAAACCCGACAGCGTCAATCATGCCAGAGCGCAAGTACACTCTTGTTGAGCGATCCCAAGGTTGTGCATTAAAATCACCAATCACTGCTATGTTCCTCGAAGGATTATGCTTCACCATTTCACCAACGTATTGCATGATTTGTATCGCTTCGAGTTCTCGATGCCATGCATTACGCCCAGCTTTGTGGTGAATACTAAAAACAGTTAACTCGTAGCCTTCTGGTGTAACAACGGTAACGCAAAGTGGACTTCGCTGAAAAGCAATTTCAGTAACGTCCGATGGAATATCTGTCCAGCCGCCGCCGATTCTTTTGAGTTTCGTCAAGTCGGTATTCTTCCAAACGGTAACGTCTTTGACGGGAAATCGACTGAGTAAACTTTGCTCGATGCCTCTGTAATATCCAACCTCTTCGGATACAACGTACTTGTACCCCATGTCACTGAGGTATTTTTTGTTGAACCATTCGAGTGCTTCCTGACTTTCAACTTCTTGAAGGGCAAGAATATCCGCATCGAGCTCTCGAATAACGGTTGCGAGTTCTTCGCACCTTGCGTCAGATGTTGGACCAGGGTTGTCCCCGAAGTCATCGTATTTACCTTCAAGTGCGAGGTCATTCTCTTGGTCAAAGAAATTCAACATGTTGTAGGAACCCACTCGAATCGTTCCATCTATGCGAGGCATCGCTTCCGTGAGACCGAACCGATGGTGAGGCGATGGCGCGAGCATCATCACTGTAAGTGCTAGTGTTTGTAATATCATCCCTCGATGATAGCGAAAAATAGGTCTTCTAGTCGAGCTGCGCTCGTCGATGGTCCGAAATCATTTTAGAAAGCGAATTAGCGCGAAGGAGAAGCAATGCAGTTTCGAGTTGCGGGTCGAGACCCTTTGTTAAGAGGTCATTGATGTCGGGCCTATCGCCACTTTCATTGCCAATCAAAATCATGTCGGCTTTCTGGCGCAACTCATTGGATTGCGTTATCTGGTCGGGTGACATTTTAACTTCAACATCTGGAACAACACCCCAATCGGTTGACCCACGACGTTTATGGACTAATCTGCCGGGTGTTTTGCCACCATCTGAAGATGGCAACCTATAAAATTGTGTTGTTAATTTCACGTTGGATTCGTTTGAAATTTGATGTACTGTTTGCACGCTGCCTTTACCCCAACTTCGCTGCCCAACAATTATGCCCGCGTTATGCGCTTGTACGCAGCCTGCAACAATTTCGCTCGCGCTCGCAGAACCCTGATTAATCAGAATAACTACAGGCCAGTCCGCAAGATACGCTCGGTTTGGTCTTGCGCTCATGCGGAACAGCTCTTCGCCATTAGCGGCTTCTCCACTAACGATTGTTCCAGAGGAAACAAACAGATTTGAAATTTGTCTTGCGGTTGGCAGCAAACCACCAGGGTTATATCGAAGGTCAAGAATCAAGCCATTGGGTTGTCCTCCCTCTTGCATCTTTCGAATTGCAGAGAGCATATCTGCGTACGATTCTTCTGAGAATCCAGTGAGTTTGACGTATCCAATTTTATGTTCTTTGTCCACGAACCAGTCCCATTCAGGGAGACCTTCATCGTCTAACCCATTTTTCCACCAGCCCTGTACAGAGTGCAACTTTATATAGTCACGTGTGAGCATGATATCGATTGGCTCTGGGATATTGTGCCGACGGATTGTCATAGTGACACCGGTACCCCTTGGCCCCGTGATTCGATCGACTGCGTCGTTGAGCGACCATCCGCTTGCGGATTTACCGTTCACTGCGATGATGACATCGTCAGGTTGTACGCCGCCGTAGTAAGCAGGCGAACCTTCAATCGGATTCACTACCTTCACTTCGCCCTTTGAATTTTCTCGAATAACTATGCCAACACCAACAAAGCTCCCCTCAGTTTGTTGCTGAAATCGTCTATATTCGTCCGGCCAAATAATTGCACTGTACTTGTCGAGTTTGCTCATGGCGCCGTCGCCAAATTCTCGGAATATCATTCCTTCAGGCAACTGCATTGCTAACTCGTTTACTTCAAGGAGTCGGCTTAGAATTTGGGAGAGTACTCTTTTACCGGGTATATGCGCGAGGTAATCCTCGCTGGATGCTAATTCTTCGTCAACACTATCAATCCATCTTTGTTGAAGCTCTGGGTTTGCTGCACTTTTAAAAGATTCTTGAATTACAGGGATATCGCCAAATTTTCTAACTGCTTCTAGACCACCTTTTATCAATTCACCCCAACCGATTTCATCGATGTGTTCTTGTACGGCAGTATTCAGCGAGCGAACCAACATTCGTTTGTCTATATCTTCGATGCGTTCTTTCCAATTGTCGCTAGCTTGTTCACTGTAGGGTTCTGGTGGTTCATCGCCAAGCAACTGGGCGCGTTCAACTGTGAGTTCGTGCAAATGCGCAGGTGCGTATTGGCGAAGTAATGAAACTTGCAGTGCTACTTTTTCGAGTTTGTCACTCCATTTTTCAAAAAGGTCACGCCTCGATGTGCCTTCGTAAAAAGTTCGTAAGTAGTAAAGGAGTGTTTGTGCTGTTAGAATATTTCCGTCTGTGCATAACTCATCTATTTCTCTTTGTGAAATAGCTAGTACAGTTTGTACATCTTCGTTGTACATGATTTCATCGAGCGACTTGCTGAGAGTTTGCGCTTTGACAGCCGACTGCATCGCTTGCAAAATGTTGTTCTCTTTAAATTGTTTATTCATTTCACTGATGGCTTCATCTCTTGAAGCCGTTGCGGCTGTAGTTTCTGCCGTTCGATGATCTCTATAGGATGAAAGTTGTGTTCGAAAGGAAGTAAGTGTTTCGTCTTTGCCTTCTGGAACTTCTCCAAGAAGTGAATCGACAACTTCCCAATCGCCGCCCGATGCAGCCGCCCAGACCTTAGAGGACCATTCAGCAGTTAATTGTGCGGTTGCACTAGGAGCTGTTTGTGCGTTCGCACTACTAAATGCTGTCAAAACGATGACTATTGATAGAGCTGCAATGTGGTGAATTTTCATAGCGTACGAAGTCCTTTGTAAAGCGAAGTGCGAGATTTCATTGGAATCGGCACTTTTGGACGTTATCTTGAACGTGCGAAGTAAAGACATGGCACCATCTGTACGAAATATCATTTTTCTTGTTCGGGATTGTCAATATCTATGCGATTGCCCGCTTCTGCCCAAGGATCAAGGGTTGCATCCGTACTAGAGTTTTTTTTGGATTTGTTATCGGGTCTGAATGAATGCCGCTTAGCAAGAATCAAAATCGTAATAAAGGCTGTAAAACCAATGAGCAAAAGAAGTCCCGCGATAATGACCAATAGAATGAGGAGCGACATTAGTTCGTTTTCTCCTCAATCTGCAGTATGCAGAGAGCCCGCTCGTCGTTGACAAGCGCACTTCCGCGTACTGGTTCTGGAAGCGCAGAAAGAAGTTCAAGGGCTCTTGTTGGGTTTCCGCTAAGTCGAATAACGCGAGCTTGCATACATCGGAGGTTAGGGTCATCAGGAAGTATTTCGCAGCCACGCTTAGAGTATGCTTGTGCCATTGAAAAGTTTCCAAGTTCCGCTTCAACAAGCGCGGCAGAAAGCAACGCATAGGGTTCATTCGGATCTCGAAGCAAACTTTCGTTTATCCAGTGTTTTGCTTGTTGCCATTCTTTATTAAAGAGGTACATTTGTGTAAGAAAAAACGCAGCTCTGCCGTCCCCTTCGTTGCTATCGTGGGCTTTTTCGTAATACAAAGTTGCCACTTTTGTTTCGCCAAGCATCTGAGCAAGTTGTGCAGTTGAAAGTTGTAAAAGTCCCGGAGCAGTACTGTTAGTGCAGGCAGCTCTATAAGCCTCTAGCGCCATCCTGCGATATGTAATGCCTTTGTCCATTTCACCGTCTCTATCGAGTTGCAATGAATGTGCAAGGAGTACCGTTGCGTAGGCCTCTTGTGTTGCTGGAGAGTGTGGATCTTTTTTGGCAAGGGATGAAATAATTGCGAGCGCTTCCCTTCCCCTACCACCGTCAAGGTGTTGCATTGTGCTTTTGATTGCAGCACGACGCTGTTCAATGGTGATGGACGATTCTTGAAGAGAATTGGCATCGGAGCAACCAGCTCCTAAAACAATACTCAAAACCGCGGGTATCATGCGGGATATGACGGACACTGCATTATCTAAAGCTACCATTCCTAAATCATACGTCCCCAGCGACGTTGAGGGAGAGATTCTGTCAAAGTGGGACGCAGCAAATATTGGACATTGCGATGCAAATGCAAAAGGTAAGCCCTTCTGCATACTTATTCCGCCACCTAACGTCACAGCAGCACTTCACGTAGGGCACGCCCTCAATGGCACGCTGCAAGATCTTTTGACAAGGTGGCATCGAATGCGGGGTTTTGCAACCTTGTGGATGCCCGGAACGGATCACGCAGGCATCGCAACCCAGTCGGTTGTTGAAAAGAGGCTGCTGCAACAAGAGAATAAGAAGCGAACCGATTTCACAAGAGAAGCATTTGTAGAGCGAGTCCAATCGTGGAAAGACGAATACGAGACAACAATTCTCAATCAACTGCGGCTATTGGGTTCTTCATGCGACTGGGATAGGACACGTTTTACGATGGACGATGTTTGCGCAGCTGCAGTACGAGAAGCTTTCTTTCAACTCTATAAAGATGGTCTGATTTATAGAGGCAAACGATTAGTGAATTGGGATCCAGTTACGCTTACCGCCCTTGCAGATGATGAAGTTGAAATGGAAGAAGTTGCAGGTCATATGTATTACCTGCGCTATCCACTTGAAGACGGTAGCGGTTTCATTACTGTTGCAACAACAAGGCCAGAGACAATGCTCGGGGATACTGCTGTCGCTATAAACCCGAACGATCCACGAGCAGAATCGCTCAGGGGAAAAAATATTTGTTTACCAATAGTAGGAAGAATCATTCCCATTGTTGAAGATGACTATGTCGTTATGCAGGGAACGGATGATCCAAAAGCAGAGTTTGCAACAGGGTTTTTAAAAGTAACACCTGCGCACGATCCAAACGATTGGGATATCGGTTTGCGTCACGATCTTGAAGTCATAAATATTATGGCACCCGATGCTTCTATTAGTGATAGTCACGGCTGGGAAGATGCAAGCGAAGAATCAAAACAATTTGTGGGGTTGTCCCGCGAAAGAGCACGGGAAGAAATACTATCGTGGTTTAGTTCGCACGATTTACTTGAAAAAACACGTGACTATGAACATAGTGTTGGACATAGTTACCGAAGCCACGTTCCGATTGAACCATATCTGAGTGACCAATGGTATGTTCGTGTAACAGATGATTGTCTATGTAACGAGGCGCTTCGTTCCCTCTCAAAAGAACAATACGATGGGACTCCGCCCCCTCGAGAGTCAGGCGAGCGCGGAGGTGATGGTCAATTGAAATTTTACCCAGAACGATTTTCTCGTTCGTTTCAAGCGTGGCACGAAAATCTTCGTGACTGGTGTATTTCAAGACAACTTTGGTGGGGTCATCGCATACCGGTTTGGTCTAAGGAATTCCCCATTGACGAAAAGACGAATTGGCCTTGCAAAGGTGATGAAGCAATTGCAGCCCAAGTGGAAGTGTGTGAAGCAGATGGAGTCCATCGAGTCTATATTTGTGTTTCAGGAGATAACGAACCAATTGAAGAAGCTCTGCAAACCGCTGGGTTTACGCAAGACAAAGACGTTTTAGATACGTGGTTTAGTTCCGCCCTTTGGCCTATTTCGACAATGGGTTGGCCACATCCTGAGGCCTTCGATGAAATGAAAGGCTTGCTAGACAAATTCAACCCATCTAGCGTGCTCTGCACAGCGAGAGAAATAATAACGTTGTGGGTAAGCAGGATGGTCATGTTCAACAGATATTTCCGTGATGGCACACTCCCCTTCTACGATGTTTACATCCACCCAACAGTGCAAGACGGCTTTGGCCAGAAAATGAGTAAATCGATTGGTAACGGCGTTGATCCTCGAGATATTATTTCAACACATGGTGCAGATGCTTTGCGGTACACAATGGCGCAACTCACAACAGGAACCCAAGACGTACGGTTGAGTGTTGATATTATCTGTCCATACACGGGTGTTATGTTCGAACCGAAATATATTGTATCCAATGGCGGAATGCAAGTTCCTGCACCAATACAACACTGCCCAGAAGATGCAACTAAAAAAATGTCCACGGTGTATGGCATACTTTCAGGCGAAGTAACCGATTGCAAAGAAACGCCTCTTGCCAAAAACTCATCGGCTAGGTTTGACGTGGGTAGAAATTTTGCAAACAAGTATTGGAATGGGTGCCGATTTGCATTGATGAACATCTCTAATCCCGCAAAAACAGTGTCGATGGAGGAACTGCAACCCGTTGACCAGTGGATGTTGTCAAGAGCAGCAGTAGCAGTTCAAAAAATGGACTCTGCATTGCACGAGTATAAATTCAACGCAGCAATTGAAGCTGTATACGATGTGCTGTGGCGAGATTTTTGCGATTGGTACCTTGAGGCAATTAAACCAACGGTGAAGGATAGCCCCGCGCAACAACGAGTACTTCTCACGGTCGTTGACGTTATATCCCGATTGTTACATCCAATTTGCCCGTTTGTAACAGAAGCAATTTGGCTTCACATACGTGCCATTGAATCTGGGAGCGTGGATGGCATTGCCCTTGAAGCAAGTCCGCTTATTGCAACGTCACAATGGCCTGATCTATCTGGGTTAAAACTTAATGCTAGTACGATTGCCAATTTTGAACAGTTACGCGAACTCGTCGGCGAGATACGTGGTGCAAGAGCATCGCAAAAAGTGAAACCAAAACGAAAAATTGAATTGCTTGCTCCAAGTGCTTTGTATTCGCTCGCATTAGATCACGACGTAGTACTCTCGTCGCTTGCAGGATTGTCGGGCATACAATTGGCTGATTCAAAAAGCAACGGCTTCGCAGTGCTCGTTGGGAGTGAAACGATTTTACTTTCGAATATGTTAGATGAGGCAGAAACCCAAGAGCAAAACGAACGCCTTGTCGAAGAAGTTGCAATCTTAGAGAAAAAAGTAGCGGGTTTTAAAAGTCGCCTCGCAAACGATTCGTATGTACAGAACGCGCCAGAACACGTTGTACAAGAAACTCGTGATATGCTTGCAACTTGCGAATCGGAGTTGTCAGCCGCGAAAGATGCACTCGCATGATGAAGTTTCTACTGCATGCTATTTTATTGATTTTGTTGCTTTGCTCTTGTGGTCAAAAACAGAATACAAAAGCGCATACAAGCCCATCTGTTGCAATCGTACCAAAGTTTGAAATGAATAAATGGCAGTTCGATGGCGCGCAAGGTGTCCAATTTATAACACCACACTGGGACATTCGTTCGACGATTCAAATTTCCAGAATAGTTGACTCGTTGCCAGATTTTTATAATGATTTGTTAGATCACTACACTACGGTGTTTGGGGAACTGCCCTACCCACCCAAGCGCATCGACGTATTCTTGTTCGCAACGGAATCGCAGTGGCGAAAAAAATTGCAAGAAATGTTAGGGGCTGAAGCTTCGCAATGGTATTCACTAGGCAAAGGCGGTTTGACCATCGATGGTACGGGTGTTTTATATCATCTTGACCGGCGTGGACGGAGTAGAGTTACGCTACGCATAGCAGCGCACGAAGGCTGGCACCAATATGCAGAGGCAACGTTTAAAACTTGTTTGCCGACATGGCTCGATGAAGGCATTGGCACATGGATGGAGGGTTTTAGAATACGAAATGGCGAAGTAGTGTTTACGCCTGCAAGTAACTGGGATCGACTATCGACAGTCCGAAAACTAGTACAAGCGGAACGTCTTGATTCACTTGCGTATTTACTTGGTTCAGACCCATCCACTTTGCTTGCTACGGGTAGGACAACTTTGCTTGGCTACTACGCGCAACTCTGGGCGCTGACAAGTTTTATTATTGAATATGATGAGGGCAAATACTTCCCAGGACTTAAAAAGATTTTGCACAGTGCTTTAGATGGTACGCTGTTAGAACCACGCGGTGGTTGGATGTTTGCATTCACCGACAACCCCGTTGCCTTCGAACGTGAATATATTGATTGGGTGAAGGAATATGTAAGGCCGGGATCATCGTGGCGCTAATTGGACTTGTGTCGGATTCTCATGGC
>JACNLR010000072.1 GCA_014381385.1 Planctomycetota bacterium
ACCTGGTTTTTTACGTTCTACACGACGCGAGTCGCGGCTGAGGTAGCCATTTGAGCTCAAAACGCCATCGAGTGATGGATCGTATTTCGCAAGTGCTCGACCAAGACCTAATATGATCGCTCCACCTTGCCCTGTATATCCGCCACCATTTGTGTTTACAAACACGTCGAGTGAGCCATTGGTATTTGTTTTTTCTAGCACTTTGATAATGTCTTTATGATCCCGAAGTTCTGAAAAGTAATCGGTCAAATCTTTTTTATTGACGATGAACTCTCCAGTGCCAGGGCGAATTCGGACTCGAGCAACTGCTGCTTTTCGCCTTCCAGTTCCCCACCACCAATGTCCATCTTGTGGAGTTGTTTTTGGAGCGGTCGCTGTTTTTGTTTCTGCCGCAACTTCTTTAGGTGTTTCTGCAACTACTTCAGGCGTTGGTTTTTCGGTAACTGGTTTTGCCTCAGGGGCAACTTCGGGACTACTGTCTGTGGTTGTGTCAGTGGTTGATTCCGAAGTAACCTCGGGTGTTACGTTTGTTTCTTGTGTATTTTCTTCTGTCATGTGTGTTCGTAAGCTCTTGGAGCTCCTCTTGAGAACTAGTGTGTACGTTGCCGAACGTCGGCGACGTGATTTACTTTAGCACGCGAGTGCTTCAGGTTTTTGGTTTGTATGCGGGTGGGTGTTTCCTGCGTAGACTTTCAGTCGGCGGAACATATCTCGTCCCAGTTTTGTTTTTGGAAGCATGCGACGAACTGCCTGTTCGATAATTCGTTCTGGATGTTTTTCGACCATGTCGCTATATTTGTGTGCTTTAAGTCCACCGGGATACCCGCTGTAGATTAGTTGCGTTTTTTGCTCAAACTTCTTACCGGTCATTTTCACTTTTTCAGCGTTGGTAACAACGACAAAGTCACCGGTTAGTACGTGGGGTGTCCACTCTGGACGGTGCTTTCCCATGAGGTGTGTGGCGATAGTGGTCGCCATTCGCCCGAGTGTTTGACCATCGGCATCGACGTGGCGCCAATGAGGCTCAACTTCACCTTGTTTTGCGAATGTAGTTTGACGTGGCATAATCTTGTTTCCTTCATTGCCCTCAAAACGTAGGGCGAACAGGGAAATGTACCGAAAATGGGGTATTTTGTCAACTCTCTTGATGGTACCATTCCCACATGAAAGAGCATAAAGCAGCCTTTGTAAAAGTGGCTTGGGGTCTAATAATCGTGTTTGTGGCAGGTATGGCGGTGCTTCAAGCGCTGCCCGAAAAAGTAGAAAAAGGTGATTCGCAAGACCCTACGGGGCTAGTGATGATCCAACTACAAGGGGAATATTTACTCGGTGTCGCTTCGTTGCTTGGCGCTACCGAAGAAATAGCGCAGCAGGCCTCAATCCTTGATGTTGGGACAGTTGAGCAAAGGCAGCGATTTATGGCCTTTAGCATTGCCCTTGGTGACACTACTTTGGCAAAACAATCAGCGCTACGGATGCAAACAGAGCTACTTGAACAGGGCAGGGAACTCTCGCAAGAGCAGGCGAAGGTACAAGAGTCCTTGGACCTTCTTGCCCAAGGATCAGTGCTTCCGGAAGATTCGCAACCGCTGCAAGAACAACTTGGTTGGTTTGGAGCCTTGCTTGAGGCGGATGCGTCAACGAGAGCGCAGATGGAGGCATCTGCTGGACTCAAGGTATTGATCGTGGGCAGTATGGTTTCAATTATGGGTCTTGCTGCGATAGCTGGATTTGTAATGCTCGTTGTTTTGTTTGTTCGTACGTTAAGCGGTTCGATTTCAACCGGGTTAACGAAGGGGAGGGCAAGCCATGGAATTTATGCAGAAGTTTTTGCGCTATGGTTATTACTCTTTGTTGTTTTGATGTCAGGAGCAGCGATTCTCGGCAGTAATATTGCAGAGGAGAATGCACCGCTGGCAATGGGCTTCTCGCTGATAGCCTTTTTTGCAAGCCTGTTAGCACTTTTTTGGGCGAGATTCCGAGGTATTGGTTGGTCCCAGATTCGCAGTGATATCGGCTGGACGCGTGGGAGAGGTCTGGTGAAGGAATCTCTTTTGGGTGTCGTCGGCTACGCGATGATGTTGCCAATACTTGGCGTGGGCGTGATTCTTGTTCTTGTATTACTTGCAGTTCAAGCATATTTTGCAAGTGGAGTTGGAAGCGATCCATTTGCTGGAACAAGTGGTGGAGCGCACCCTATAGTTTTAGAAATTGCAAATGGTGGTTGGCAAGTGCGAATTCTTCTTGTTTCTCTTGCTGCAGTAGCTGCGCCTATAGTAGAAGAGACAATGTTTAGAGGAGTGTTGTATCGACAGTTGCGAACTTCGTCTAATTCGATAGGTATTGCACTTAGCATCGTTCTGAGTATTCTCTTAACGTCGTTTCTTTTTGCAGCAATTCACCCACAAGGTTGGATTGCCGTTCCAGCACTCATGGCAATTGCAATTGGAATGAACCTCATGCGAGAGTGGCGGGGGACGCTACTCCCATCTATGATTGTCCACGGTGTCAGCAACGGCATTGTCACTTCGATGATGCTTGTATTTCTCAGTTAACTGACTGAGATGGTAGGGCGGTCTGGTGTTGCGCTCTGGGAGGCTGCCACTAGGTTTTCACAGACTGTATCAAAGGCATTTGACATCGTTTCATTGATTGCCCAATTTCGAAGTGGTTCGCCTGAATCTGCTGCGATGCGCATATCTGGGTGAATCGGAATACCGCCGAGGTAGTCAAGGTTCATTGCGGATGCCATTTGTTCTCCACCACCACGCCCGAAGATGTCGTATTCTTTCCCATCGTCTGCAACAAAATATGACATGTTTTCGACGAGTCCTAAAATGGGAACGCCCAATTGTTGGAACATTCGCACCGCTCGCCGTGCGTCATCTTGGGCGACCACTTGAGGAGTGCAAACGATTACTGCGCCCGTTAGAGGGAGGAGTTGCGCGAGTGAAAGTGGAACATCGCCAGTGCCTGGCGGTAGATCGACAATGAGGTAATCAAGTTCGCCCCATTTGGTTTGTGTTGCGAGTTGGCTAAAAGCGCTGTGCGCTCTGGGACCGCGCCAGATAAGCGCACGGTCTGGTTCGACAAGTTTGCCAATTGTCATTGCTTCAATGCCGTGCACTTTGAATGGCAAGAGAAAACCTTCTTCAGCTTGCGACTCTTCTCGATGTAGCCCGAGCATCGTTGGCATTGATGGACCGTAGATGTCTCCATCGAGCAAGCCAACTTTATTTCCTTGCCGTGCGAGACCGATTGCAAGTGTAGTTGCAACGGTTGATTTTCCTACACCGCCCTTGCCAGCACCGACAGCAATAATTTTCTTTACATTCGGCAGAGGATTTGTTTCGTCTTTTACACGTTCGTTTTCGCTTCGAGTATCTGCAGTAAAAGTAACTTCGACTGCACCAACGGGCTCTTTGCATTCGCTTGAAGTTGCACGAATTGCTTGTTCAATTTGTTCGCTAAATCGCGCTTGCATGGGGTTGTTAGCGCCCAGCAATTCCAACTCGATCGAAATATCGTCGCCCTCGCTTCGAATATCTTTGACCATCCCAGCCGTAACAATGTCCTTTCCTGACTCAGGATCAGTGATTGAGCCAAGTGCTTTGCGAAGATTTGAGGGTTGTAGTGCCATTTTTTACCTTTCTCCTGTAAATAATGGCATTATATAGAGCAAGCGAACCGTTGTACTGCTATCAAAAAGGATATATCTCCATGCATTTACGTACTTCAACAATAGTAACAACTTTAGTTCTGGTTTCGATGTCATTCGCCGAACTTACGCCAAACGACCTGCTCGCTGGCCCATCAATAGAACAAGATGAGGTAACGAACGAAGACATGATTTCAAGAAAACTCCAAGAGACAGGAAAGCAAAACAACTTGAATCCGAATCTACAGCACAAATTGTGGATGTCGGCGCTGGAATCTGTGAACTTAACGAACGAACAAAAAACGAAGTTAGGTGTAATCCAAAAAGAATTAAAAGCAGAACAACAAGAGTTCCGAAAAACGTACGGTAAAGATATAGCAACACTGCGTAAAGACCGAAAGGATAAAAATTCTGGCGGAAAATTATCAAGTGATTCTCGTAAGAAAATGATGGAAATGATGTCATTTGCACCTGATGTAAAAGTGTATCAAGAAAAAGCTTGGGTACTGCTTTCTGAGGAACAACATAAAACGTTCCAAACTACATACCAAACACTTCTTGAAGAAGAAGCTAAACGTCGTGAACAAAACAAAGATAAAGTTAAACCAGAGGAAAAAGACAAAAAAGCCCCAGGTTTTGGAATCGAAGATTCAATGGTTGATAGCCCGAGCGAAAGATTGCGCGGTGGAAATTTCAACAGACACAATGATTCTGTCGATGAGGCATCTTTTCGAAGAATAGAGTTCTTGCGAAAATTGCAGGAACTCAGTAAAGATTAAAAAAGTAGCTTATTCTGTAACCCGATTATTACGAATGCGACTGCCCGAAATGCGGTCGTTTTCAATTAGGGGTACATCAGAAAGTTTCTGCGGTAATTCTTCAGTCGCACCAACTTGATTTTCTAGCGTGGCGCCACTGTTTTGAGGTTCTGAAAGAGCGTACTGGCAGAGAGGATTTCCCCCTATAGAAGTCTGAACGTCTACGCCTTGCATGGCTTTTTTCCAGGCAGCCGTGAGTGCTTGCAGTAACTCAAAGTAATACTTGTGTTTCTTGTCTAGTTCACCCCACTTTGTAGAATCTGAATACTTGTAACTGTCCCATACAATTATCCCCTGAATTCGATGTTGAACATTATTTGCATCCACCCAGACAGCCCGCATAGCAGCGTTTACTTGCGCAAGGAATTCCTTGTCAGGAATAAACAGCGAATGGTCACCTCCTTGACCCGTAAACCTTGGAAATGTATAGATATAGACGGGTATCTCGCCGTTTGCTAACTCAAGCACTTTAGAGATGTGCTCTGTTGTGCTTTTGGTTTGCGAACTTCCTGGAGTACTATCGTAAATGTCTGGATAAAGAGCGTTGCATTGTGAAATGAGTTGTGCAAGTGATAATCCTTGGCTACGCCACTTTTCGCTTGTGTTTCGTAAAGTTGGAATACCCCAATACCCCCACTGTGCTTGTGGCAGTGTACCCTTGGCAACACGTAAACCCTCTGCATATACGGATAGTATTTCTTGTAGCCTTTCTATGGAGATTGACGGTGCATTGAGTTCATTCCACCACGGATTTTCATAGTCCATAACAACGGGTCCACAATAATCAGCAGGGAGAGTTTCCTGTACCCATGATGTAAAGCGCTCAATGTTTTTTTGCGAAATTTCACCCGACTCATCACGATCAACACCACCGTGGTATGCCATTGGCAGCCGCGTGATTCCTTGCGCTGATGTATAGGCAATTGTGTCGGTTCCCTGATTTGGCGCAGTCCACTTGATGGCGTTGTAGACCTGTGGATCCCAATCCGCAAGAGCAGAGCAGTACATTTGGCTAGACAGGATTACTATTGTTGTGATGGGTTTGCAAACTCTCATAGAGAAGTTTTACCATAAATGAAGAATTAGCGAGAACGGGCGATCAGTTTACCGATACCCTGTATGTATTCCTCATGGATAGAACCGAAACCTATATTCGCCTAATTACGGAACAGCCACTCATCGTAGCGCCCGTTTTTATTTTATTCGCCATCTTCTTCATGATTCCAAGTCACAAGCGGCTCTTTGTGACCCTTCTCATCTTAGTTCCATGGCTTACAATCGCCCGGTCTTCAGGTTTTGGAGCATTTTCTTCGCTCGCGAAATTTAGCTCTGGGGCTGCATATCTCCTTATAGCTTTTGCTGCTGCTACCCATCCTGGACCAAAGCGTAATATCCCACCTGTAGTTTGGCTTTTTGTAGCAGTTGCGTGCCTTGGGTTTGTGTACATCTTGAGTGTCAATGAGTTTTTGCTTGCGGTCATTCTCCGCTCACAATGGCTTTGCGTCACACTCGCTGGGGTTTTTACAGTTCGCACTATTGTTTCGTACTCTGATCTCAAGCGGATTGTGGATGCTTTAACACTCGGGTGTATCGTTGCCCTCTCGATGCCCATTTCAAGCCTCATACTGTTTCCCGGTGAATCATTCTTACGAGGGATGGGGAGGTTTGAGCCTTGGGGGGCAAACTCAAACCAGACGGGCATGCTCTTTGCGCTCGCCGCTCCACTCCTTGCGTACGCAGCGTTGACATCTAAACGTACTTCGTTTCGACCGTTTTTTTTAGCACTTGTGATGTTAACTGTCGGGATGGCGCTTCTAACAGCAAGTAGGCAAACGATGATTGCCATCTTTATGGTTACGCTTCCAGTTGTTTTAGTTGTTACAAAGAGACCCGTCATGATGTTCTTGGCGATGGGATTGGCAGCAATTGCGTTGCCATTCATTTTTTCCCTAGGAGCGGAAGCAAACTTCGAACGGTTCAGTTCGTTGCAAACTGGCCGAATTGAAATTTGGGTTGACTACTGGACAAACGTGTTTCCAAAACGACCACTCTTTGGATTACTTGGCACAAGCGGGGAGTCGTACTTCAAATCGGTGAACGAAGTTGGTATGCACCCACATAACGCGTGGTTTTATCTGATGTATGTCGGGGGCGCAACATTTGCATTGCCGATGGTGTTTCTAACGCTCTACTCCATTTGGTGCGGGTTTAAAATGTGGAGTGTAAGACAATATTTACCCGGCGATACGCTGCTTTATAGCGTTTTGGTCATGTTGCTCATTGCTATGTATGTGCAAGGGTTGTTCAATCAAGTTGTGTACTGGCCAACCTATACATGGTCTTACTTGCACGTTGTTCTTGCGAGCCTCTTTATATGTGTTTGGCAAGATATCCGTGACGGCAATTTGGAGGGTGCACTGTACGATGACGAGCCGTGGTACGACTACGAATCACAAGAATATGAATCGGAAGAATTCGAAGACTTCGGTGAAAGTGCTCAACGGCCTACAAGTTGAAATCCAAGTCGCAGAAGTCCCGACCGCTCTCTCTTGGTAAACATGAGCCACCAACACCCAAATACATATACAGCACCGTAACTTGCAACTCCTATGACAATTTCAATCCATCCGAGTAATTCGTTGGTTGAAATATAATGACCAGCGAGTAAGCAGGGTGATGCAACAACCGCAATGAGCAACGGACGAAAAATAGGCGTGATTATTTCTTTGTAGGTGAGGTTTACTTTGCTTGAAGTAACAACAGGCATAATTATCATGTTTACAGTTAGAAACACGAGTGTATAGGCGACAGCTGCGCCTGTGTAGTTCCAACTTTTAGGCAGGAGCAGAATGAAACCTATAGAGAGAATCGGATTAAAAATGCCACCTGCTAAAACGTAGGGCGCATATTTACGAATAAAGCCAGCACCAAAAAACAGTTTCATCCACCCATCGGATACAGCTCGACATGCAAGACCAAGCACCATTATTTTGACAAGAAATTCTGCTTGAGGCAGAACGAGTTCTGGGTCTTTGGTACTTCTCCCAACCCATAATCGCAAGAGGGGTTCTGCTAAAACGAAAACCAAAACCATCGCGGGGAACGCGATAAAACTCAGCATTCTTGTACTGTGGTTGAACATAGAACGTAATGAGGATTTGTCTTCGTTGGAACTTAAACGTGCACTGACAGAGTCAAGACCAAACGTAAGGCCAAGGGTAGCCATGCGGATGTAACTTACTAAACGGAGCGCAAGTGTAAATACCGCGTTTCCCCACGAACCAAAAAAGATATTCATAATGAAATTGGCAGCTCTTTCTTGCAGATTTATCGCAAGCACAACGCTGCTATTCCAACTGAAAGTACCCTTGACTTTTTTCATAGCAAGCGGGGTGGAACCTCGAAGTGTAGGGACCATATTTTTATCGACAAGAATAAATCCCAAAACTACGAATACAGTTGCAACTACATTGATAATGAAGATTGTATTTCCATACACAATGAGTCCTTGAGCGAGATTACTTTCTTGTAAGACTAAAAATGGAATTACGGTTGCAATCAAATACGCACTACGTCTTACAACTGTCCAAGCGTTGTGCCAAAAAAATTGCTCTCGGACGACAAGCATGTTGATTGTGGGTGAAAGAAGGACAATAAAACATGTTGCCAATCCTTCGCAAGCAAGAATCCACTGCGCAGGGCCGATCCAGTCTTGTTGGATGTTTAGGAAGGGCAGTATGAAAATGATGACGGTAAATGCAAGAGCAGTGAGAAGTGAAACGACAGAGCTTACTTGGAAAGATGCAGCATAGATTTCTCGAAATGCTTTTGTGTCGTCTTTGTGCCACGCAGCTCCGAGTTCTCGAACCATTGAACTGCGCATCATGTCTTGGAGCATCGCACCAATACCAACAGAAGAGCCAATGAGCCCAAGAAGCCCGAATCCGTTTACTCCGAGCCATTTGAATTGGAGAGGTACTGTGGCAATTCCCATCGCCATCGTGGCGAGGAGCCGTCCATAATTGGTCCCAATCCGGTAAACCCCTTTTTGCTTTTCAGATAACTCGCTTTTACGCTTGGGTTCCATCAGCACGCCTTACTCGAATTGGAAAACACAATTTTGAGAGCGAGCAAGAACGTTTTCTTTGAGTTCATGGCTTTAAGACGTCATCCGATTGAGTAGAGATTCAATTACTACGAGCGTGGGAATAGTAAAGTTCGGCAAATCGGAGGCAATTTCTTGCACGAAAGAGGAACAAATTACAATTCAAGATTGAGATTGTAGCACACGTCAATTTGCTACCACCACTGACGAGTACTTCTGTTATATTTTCACGCATGACTGCAACGGAGTGCTCTAAAGTTACCTTTTTCATGGTGGGCTGCCAACGTAGCGGTACAACATGGACGGATGCGGCCCTCAGAGATCACACCGCAGTTTTTGTACCAGAATCAAAACAGTCGTATTTTTTTGACCGCAATTACGACAAGGGGATAGATTGGTTTATGGAGCGTTTTGACGGGGCTCAACCAACCCAAACTGCAGTTGGCGAAATTGCAACAGGGTATTGCCTCAAAGAGGCTGTACCACGTATGGCTAAACACTTCCCAAATGTCCAACTCTTGATGGTGATGCGGAACCCAATTGATCGAGCGTACAGTAATTACCAAACGAGAAAAACGGAATGCGGGTGGACAAGTTTTGAACAGGCCCTCGAAGCAGAACCGGATTTTCTTGAACGAGGGATGTATATCGAACAAATTGAGGTTCTTTTACAATATTACGACCGTGAAAAGATTTTATTTTTGTTGTATGACGAATTGAATAAAGATGACCGAGGGTATCTCAAATCTATTTTGGATTTTCTTGGTGTAGATTCAAACAGAGAATCTTCATTGTTTGGGCAGCGGAAAAATGCCGCTCTATTTCCAGTGCTTCGTAAATGGCTACGAGCTTTTGGTCTTAACTATTTTATTACGCTGACAAGTCGATCTACTATTGGTGATTGGATACGAAGAAACCGAAAAAACAAGGGCAAAGCATATCAACCTATGAACCCTGAAACCAAAGAGAAGTTAATCGAGTATTTTCGACCGTACAACGACCGTTTATCAACTTTACTTCAACGCGACCTTTCACATTGGAATGGTGAATAACAAATGAAAATAGGTGTATTTGTTGCAGTGGTCGCAGGTCAAAAAGGATTTGAAAGTAATGTGTCCGGACACATTCAGGTTCCACTCCGTGGTATCGAAGAGTTAAGAGCCGCGGGGCACGACGTGCATCTTATAACCACGGAGTTTAGCGAGGAGCGCTCCTTGCCTTTTTGCTTGGCGGAAGATGTTAAAGTCCATACCGTGACAGATGCCCGAAACCGAGGCGGCGTATTAGAAAGAACAGGTGCTCCGGGCAAGGGTGTAAGCATAAAAAAACTGCTACTGCAAGTATCTGAAATTAAGAAAATTTGCAAAGAACAAAACTTCGATGTACTGCATCTGTATGGATATAACCGCACCGCACATCTCGCGGGCGGATTAAAACTTCTAGGGTTAAAAACACCTGTAGTAGTTACAATTTTTGGTACGCATTTTCCTGAGCGTTTTTCAGGCGTAACGAAGTTACTATGGAAACGAATCGATCGAGTTGTTACTGCAACTTCCTATGTTAAGAACAACTTAGAACAAGAAGGTATTCCAACAACGCAAATTACGCACGGTGTTATTCGCACTATTGCAGATGAGTACGAAGGTGATCCTATAACGCAGCGCAACCGTGTGCTCTTTTGGAGAGACCTTACTTTTGATAATGGCGCTGATGTTGTCATAGCAGCCTATGAAAAATTGGCACCCACATACCCAGATATCCACTTTGACTTTGCCGTTAGGCAGCACTGGGAGCCAATTGAAGGGATAGAAGAAATTGCTGAAAAATACGACAACATTCATATGTATCACTTTCCATACGAAGAGGGCATCACGCTACCAAAACTCCTATTGGAATCGATCTGTGTCGTAATGCCAATTCGCCAGATGAGTATTGACCCGCAACTTGTAATTGCAGAGAGCCTCGCAACCGGTGTATCACTTGTCACAACAGACCAAAGGTCTAATCCAGAATTTATTGTTGAAGGTGTTACTGGTCACCTTGTTCCTATTGGCGACATTGCAGCAACAGTTGTAGCGCTTGACAAGATGCTTTCAAACGTTGAAGCAACGATCGAAATGGGAAAAAAAGCGAAAGAAGATATTGCCTCTCGTTGGAATTGGGACAACTATGTAACCGAACTTGTTGAAGTGTACAAATCGGTTATTGGTTCATAATCTCTCGGTACATACGAACATAGTTGTTGGTGCGAGTTTCACCCTCAAACTCAGAAGATATCCATGCTTTGGCTGCGGCTCCCATAGTCGCTTGCAACGAAGCATTGTTGAGCAGTGTTTCGATTGCAACGCTAAGTGCATTCGCATTTTCTTCGATAGGTAGCACTCCGTCTGAAGCTTCAATTTCACAGGAAAGAGGAGTATTGCGTGAGATTACAATGGGAACGCCACAGGCCATCGCTTCGTACACAGCATAATTCACACTTTCATTTTTCACGGGCTCTACAAATACATTTGCGGTGCGAAGCAACGCTATTTTACGGTCGCCAGAAATTTCTCCAACGAATGTAACGTGATTCTGAAGTTCTAATTGATCGATGCGTTGAGTCAAGCTTTTTTCGTAAGAGGATTCGCCACACCCTGCGATAATGAATCGCACGAGTCTCTTTTGAATGATTTTCGTAACAGCTTCGATGGCAAGTTCAACACCACATTCTGAATGCAGCGGTGCATAAAAAAGAATTACTGGTTTTTTTGATTCTCGCTGAGGCCAATATTTATCTGGATCGGAAGTTGGCGGAGGTGCTAGGAATTCGCTTGGGTTAAAAACAGGTGGGATTGTTTTGATGTTTGCATTTGACACCCAACGTTGGCAAAATTTCTTACCATCGAGCGAATCGCAATGTACCGCTGCAGCGCGATGCAAATACTTTCGAGAACCAACCCGAAGGGAAAAGCGTTTCTTGATTGGATTAGTTTTCATTTCGCATTCGTTTATC
>JACNLR010000111.1 GCA_014381385.1 Planctomycetota bacterium
ACCCTTGGGATTAATTAACCGAGGGTGAATTAATCGTGTCGTTTTGGACTAATAAACTCACCGGGGGTGAATTAAAGGGAAATGAACACTGAATATCAATAAACTCACCGGGGGTGAGTTTATTCAGGGGGTGAGTTTCCTGTCCATGCTTTCATTGTGCTTCACATCAAGACCGAGGTACAATGCCCGCATGAGTGATATCACCGATCGAATTGAACGATTTGAAAATATGGCTACTGCCGACCCGAGCAACGATATGGCACATTTCAGTCTGGGCTCGGCATATCTCGATGCAGAGAAATTTGCGCAAGCAGCAGTCAGTTTTCAAACTTGCGTAGAACTCAACCCAGATATGACCCGTGCGATGGAACTTGGAGGTTCAGCCCTGATGCAATCAGGTCGGGCGGTTGAAGCGGAGACGTTGCTTCGAAAGGGTTTTATGCAAGCCACAAGCAGGGGCGAAATGCGGGTGAAGGATGGCATCGCAGCGATCCTTAAAGCAGCTGGACTTCCTATCCCAGAGATGGATTCCGGCACATCACCGAAATCAGAAGGGGGCAAGCCACTGTCGAAAGCACCACTTCCAGGACCACTCGGTGAATGGATCGCAGAACATATCCTCTCTGATGCGTGGGAAGGCTGGATTGCGCAGGGGACTAAAGTTATCAATGAATTGCGATTAGATTTTTCCCGCGAAGAAGATCAGCAAGTGTACGAAGATTACATGGCAGAATTTTTAAGCATCCCAAAAGAAGTTGTTGAAAAAGATCGAACACAGAAAGAAGAGGCAAAGCAAACATGAGCGAGCAAATAATAGATCTTGGTGAGCAACAAACAACACTAGAAAAAAAGAGAAGTGGGGTAGCAACTGCTTCGCTCATCTGCTCACTCATAATTTGTTGTCCACTGGTGACGCTTGTAGGTGTCATTCTTGGCATCGTTGCGTTATTCCGAATTCGTGGATCACAAATGACTGGTCGAGGGCTTGCTTGGTCGGGTATCGTTATCGGTGTCGTGACTACCACGCTTACTACGCTCTTTATTGTTATTGCTGCAAACGCTGCGTTTAAAATTCTAGAGCAGACTCCAAAATTAGTAACAACTGCGATCGAATCAGGAGTTCACGGTGATCTAGAAGGTTTCCGGTCAGAGTTTTCACTTGGTGCTGTTGCAGCAAATGATGCAGAAGTGTCTGCATTTATCTCTGAGCTCGCCTCAAGATACGGCACGTTCGATGAAGCAGTCATAGATATGGCCGCGATGCAGGGCAGGGAATCATCAAATCAACAAGCTGAAATCCCATTGCAACTTGTCTTTGAAACAAAGACGGTTCCATCTACAGTAGTCATTGTTATTGGGCAGAGTGAAGAGACTTGGCTTGATGTAAAAATTCAATGCTTGCTCATCCATGATTCAGAAAAGGGTGATTTGGCATTCCCGCTTGCATCGCAGTGCGGAACTGCAATCCCAGCAAATGAAGAATAAATCAGAACCATTGAATCCTTGGTCCTTCGTTGCAATTGTTTGCTCAATTGGGATGTGCCCATTTTTTACAATTGCAGGTGTATTGTTAGGAGTGCGTGCACTTGTCGATATTAAAGCCCGACCAGGAACGCGGGGCATTCGTCTTGCATGGGCAGCAATTTTTATTGGAAGTTTGGTGACAGGACTTTGGGGTGGTGGCATGTTGTGGTGGAACATAAATGTCCGAGGTCAAATGCAACATGGCGCAGTGAACGCAATCATTGAAGGCGAGTCAAATAAGTTAGATTTCCTTTCTTACTTTACAAATCAAAATCAAACTGAGGCAACGGAGTTTATCGCAACGCTTCATTCACGATATGGCAACTTAATTTCAGGCAAGCAAGTTGAATCTACGCAAGTTGAGGGTGAGGAACTCGCTTTTTTCATGATGCCTCTCCAAGCAAATTTGAAGTATGAATTGCATTTTACGGATGCACCGGAAATCTCTGCAACTGCTAAGTTTGTATTGTTTGATAAAGTTGATGAAGGCCGTCAATTTACTAACAAATTTGCGTGGATTTGTATTCATGATGAAATTCGTGGGGATCTTACCTATCCACCTCATGTAGTAATGGATGGTGAAAATGAGTAAAGAGAGCATCATTGAAGTACGCGATTTGGTTTGCAAGTTTGGCGATCAGATAGTGCTTGATGGTGTGAATCTCGATGTCTACGAAGGCGAAGTATTGATCATCATGGGTGGTTCGGGCTCTGGCAAATCCACAATTCTTCGCCACCTCATTGGCACGTACATTCCAGACAGTGGACATGTAAAAATATTTGGCGAAGACCTCGGCACACTTGATGAACACGGCATGAATAAAATTCGCCGGCAGTTTGGAATACTCTTTCAATCCGGCGCATTGTTTAATTCAATGAGTGTTGCGGAAAACGTCGCGCTTTCATTGCGAGAACATACTGATCTTGATCCAGACATTATCTCTTTCATAGTTAAAATTAAACTAGAACAAGTTGGCTTACGTGAAGCAGCGGATAAAAACCCTTCAGAGATTTCTGGCGGTATGAAGAAACGCGCTGGCTTAGCACGAGCACTTGCGCTTGACCCTAAATTGTTGTTTTACGATGAACCTTCTGCAGGCTTAGATCCAGTGACAAGCGCTACGATTGATCAGTTGATTTTAGATTTGGCAAAAAAGGCTGGGGTGACCAGTGTTGTCGTTACGCATGAAATGGATTCAGCATTTGTCATTGCAGATCGAATGGCGATGCTCGACAAGGGCAAAATGATTATGGTTGATACTCGAGAAGCATTTGAGGAAATTCGAGATTGGCCACTTGAACGAATTGATGAACTTGATACACAAAAGCAATTGATACGTCAATTTCTTCGAGGTGATGCAGAAGGTCCGCTGACAGCGAGAAAAGAAGCATCAAGTTACGCAGAGGATCTGCTTGGCATTTCCGCACCACGCCTCGCTCATGGTCCTTCGGTACAATCTTCGAAAGAGTAATAGGGAGCTCGTATTTGAATGTCACAACTAAGAGATAAACAGCGAAATAATGTGAAAGCAGGCGTATTTGTGCTCCTGTCTTTGATCCTTGGATTGGTTGTTATTTCAATACTCACGAATCTATGGGAAACAATTACTGTGAGAACAACTCGGTACCACGCCTTGTTTTCAGTTGAAGAGGGTGTGAGTACACTAGCGTCAGGATCAAAAGTACGACTTGGTGGTCTGGGAATTGGTACGGTCACGTCTGTTTCGCCGTCGATTGAAAAAGATGCGCCAATTTCGAATATTGATGTGTACTTTGACATTAACACAGACATCGAGTTGTATACAAATCTTCATTTGGAAGTTCATTCAGGCCTACTCGGTTCGAAGGCATGGCTGTCGATCAACGATGTAGGCAGCGGCAACCTAGCAACAAGTGAAACGGTGTTAGCGGGATCATCTACAAGTATGGTTGGGCAATTTCTTGGTATTGAAGCTGATGAAGATATTCGACATACCCTTGCAGCACTTCGAAAAATAAGTAGTGCGCTTACCAAAGATGGCGATGCCCTTCGCATGATTCTTGGAGACGAAGAAGCAGATCAGATTTCTCAAGCGATCGCATCAGCAAAAAATGGGTTGCAATCGATTCAGGAACTATCTACGAACTTGCAAACAGTATGGCCTTCTTGGGAAACATCATTATCTGGATTATTCGCTTCTGCAAAAGATTTACCAATGAAAATCGATTCGACGTTGCATGATATTCAAGAAATGATTGGAGAGGTTCGTACAACTATTCTTCCTAAGGTTGAACGATCTATGGTCTCGCTCGAATCTTCTTCAAAGTCTCTCGCTGCGATGACACAGTCATTACAAGAGTCATCGCCAGCATGGTCAAACAAGGTGTCTTCTATTCTGTCGAATGTTGATCAATTTACCGCAAGAGCAAAATCTGCTGTTGACGATATTTCTGCTAGCCCTTGGCGCCTTTTGTACAGACCTACTGATCGCGAGATTGCATACGAACAACTTAATGACGCTTCGTGGCAACTTCTCTCAGCACTCTCCGAGTTAAGAGAATCCGCAGCAGACTTACGATCACTGGTGGATGCAAAGAATGCTCCAATCGATACAACTGAAGCGGCATCACTCTCTGCATCTTTGCTTGAAAGTGAAGCAGCGTTTCAATCTGCTCGCGAAGCACTGTTAGAACGAATGCATATTGATTTCCCAGACAGAACATTGCCGTGATTGTTCCGCACATCGTGAGCAGTTTTGCAGATCCACGCGTGGATGCGTATCGCAACGTGACAGACGCTGATTTGCGAGGTCGAAAACACCTTTTTATGGTTGAGTCGGAGATGGTTGTCCGGCGTTTACTCCAGACCAATTGGGATCTACATTCCGTTTTTCTATCTCCTAAGAAGTTTGAGCAACTCTCTGAACCTTTAGAATCATGCAAAGCGCAGGTGTTTGTTGCAGATGTTAATCTCATGACCGAGATTGTTGGATTTCACATTCATCGCGGTGCGCTTGCAGCAGTGCACCGACCAGCCCCGCACGACAATTCTGTAGATCAGTTGTTTGAGAAATTGCGCAACAAAGAAAAAGTTACACTCTTGCTTGCCGAGCGCATTACAAATGTTGACAACATGGGTTCCTTGTTTAGAAATGCAGCAGCATTTGGTGTTGATGCACTGTTGTTTGATCACCAATGTTGCGACCCTTTGTATCGAAAAGCAATTCGAGTTTCAATGGGGCATACCCTTTCTATTCCTTGGGCAATTGCCGATGATTGGCCTACAACCCTGCGACGGCTTAAAACAGAACTGAACGTTACAATTGTTGGATGTGAAACGGGTGCGCAATCAATGCCACTTTGGGATGTTCCGATTCACGAACGAACGGCATTTGTAATGGGCGAAGAAAAATCTGGGTTGTCTCGAGTAACAATGAATCTGTGCGATCACATCGCGGAAATTCCAATGTCAAAATGCGTTCCCTCGATTAATGTTTCAGTTGCATCAGCTGTTGTTTTGTACGACTTTTTGCGACGAAACAGTTTCGACAAGCGGTAAACCGTCAACAACAGTAGAGCCATCGATGCGTTGGATGTTTGCACCAAGGGAAGCGAGCGTTTCTTCCATCGCTGCGTACCCACGATCGAGATGGTATACACGGCTAATCGTTGTTTCACCTTCTGCAGCAAGTCCTGCAAGAACCAAACTTGCTGAAGCGCGAAGGTCGCTCGCCATAACTGGCGCGCCAACGAGATGATCCACGCCCTGAACGATAACGGTTGCACCTTGCCGAACGAGTTTTGCACCCATCCTGCTCAATTCAGGAACGTGCATGAAACGCTCAGGATAAATTTTCTCAGTGATGATGCTATTGCCCCGTGATAAACAAAGCAATGCCATCATCTGCGCTTGCAAATCTGTTGGGAAACCGGGGTACGGCTGCGTCGTGAACATGACGGGTTTCAAATGCCTGTTACTGAGGACCTGCACTGTGCATGATTTTGGATCTTGAGATGCATCTGTTTGATTGATGTGTACCCCAACGGTTGAAAGAATGTTTGTTACTGCAAGCAAATGATCGAGCGGAAAACGATCGATTTTTACATCACCGTTTGTCATTGCAGCAGCAATCGCCCACGTTCCTGCAACAATGCGATCAGGCATGACAGTGTGCGTCGCGCCACCGAGTTGATCAACTCCATCAATAATGATCCGAGGTGTTCCCGCGCCGGATATTTTTGCTCCCATGTTGTTGAGTAATAACGCAAGGTCAGCAATTTCAGGTTCGCATGCGGCAGATTCGATGATCGTTCTACCTTTGGCAAGCGTTGCTGCGCTCATTACATTCGCCGTGCCCAACACTGTTGAACCAAACGGTCCCCCTAAAAATATCGTTGCACCTATCAAGCGATCTGCTGTTGCGATGATGTCTCCGCCATCAAGTTCTATTTTTGCACCAAGCGCTTCAAGTCCGCGGAGATGCAAATCGATTGGGCGATCACCAAAGGCGCACCCACCGGGCATTGAAACGCGTACCTCACCTCTGCGCGCAAGCAGTGGTCCAAGAACGCACACACTTGCTCGCATTGTTCTGACAATGTCGTACCGCGCATGAGAAATAGTTTCATCAGTAACTTGTAATGTAATGTCTTTTTCAGATGCTTTGACTTGACATCCAAGTTCTGCAAGAAGTTTGGACATGTTTGTGATGTCCGAAAGATTTGGCATACACTTAAAGTGGATCGGTTCACTTGTGAGAAGCGATGCAGCGAGCAGGGGAAGCGCAGCGTTTTTTGAGCCATCTACAGAAATAGTCCCAGTTAGTCGTTGCCCACCTTGAATTTTGAATACATCCATCTTGTTGCAGAATCCTTTCTTGCTTTGGGGATGAAAGAGGGCGTTCCTTGCCCTTCATTGCGATAGTAACAGAACAAAGCGTTTCTCGTTGATAAACTGCGTAATCTGGGGGGTTATCGGAGTCAAAACTGTGCGCAACATTTTAATATTTCCTTGATTGTGCCCCAAATCAGACCTATAGTAGGATTGGTCAAAGTTTGACCATTTTTAGTCCCATTTCTTAGTTGAGGAGAATCGTATGCGTTCATTTACTTTATCTATCTTTGTAACTTTGGTCTGCTCAACCGTAGGTTCTGCTGCCACAATTAATGTTCCAACTGATTACTCGACGATTCAAACTGCAATCGATGCTGCCCAAAATGGTGACACAATCCTCGTTGAAGCAGGGACCTATTCTGAGAGAATTGATTTTTTAGGGAAAGCACTTACTGTCGAAAGTGTGAGTGGATCTACTGACACGATTATTGATGGTTCATCATCAGGAACAGTTGTAACGTTTGCAAATGGAGAGCAATCATCTTCTGTATTAGATGGTTTTACAATTCAAGGTGGTTCAAATTATTATGGTGGTGGAGTTTTAATTGTAAACTCGTTTCCAGTTATTCAAAATTGTTTGATTACATCAAATCAAGCGTCTCTTTCTGGAGGTGGGATTTATGTAGATACCGGCAGCATTCAACTCACCAATACAACTATTACATCAAACATTGCAAATAGTGCTGGCGGCGGGATCTACTTAAAATTTAGTTTTGGCTCCATCTCTGGAGGTAGTTTGTTAGATAATTCTGCAAATTCTGGCGGGGCGTTGTATGCAAAAGACGGTATCTTTGAATTGTTCATCTCCGACGTAACCATTCAAGGCAACATAGCTTCTTCTAATGGTGGTGGAGTTTATGATAAAAATAGTGACATTGTTGTATCGAATTGTAACTTCGACTTAAATACTGCATCAACTGGTGGTGCTTGGTTTAGTTATATAAGTGGGGATGCAACTATTACTAATTCTGTTTTTACTGACAACTCGGTTTCAGATGTAGGTGGTGCTGCAAGTGTGCGATCGAATAGCACAGTTTATTTTGATACATGTACTTTTGATTCGAATGTTGCAGACACTGATTGCGACACTATTGGTGGGGGAGCAATTTTAAATATAGCAAATAGCAGCGTCACCTTAGAGAACCCTACAATCTGCAGCAATATGCTTTGTGGAATTCTAGACACATTTTACGGAGATGCGCCAATCATCATTGGTGACATTGTTGATTGCACGCTAAGCGATGGTCCAGGTGCTTGTTGTGGTGGTTCAGCTTGTTGGCTCATGGAAGAAATAGATTGTGCTGACGGCGGTGGTTTGTGGAACGGAAGTGGTTCATCATGTGCAACAGTAGTTTGCGAAGGTGGTGGTGGAACAACAACAGGTGCTTGTTGCGTTCAATCCAATTGTGTCCATGCGACAGAGCATTCATGTGGCGAAGCGGGTGGTGTGTTTTATGGAACTTCAGAAACATGCGGTACTACAGATTGCCCTACAGACTGCGCAGAAGACGTAAATGGAGATGGAGTGGTTGATATTAACGACCTTCTTTCCCTCATTGGAGCCTGGGGTGTGTGCCCGTAACTTTGAACAAATATAACAACAAAAAAAACACCCCCGCTTGGGGGTGTTTTTGTAATTTTGGATAACGGGTTGTCGATTAACGTCGACGGCGCCTTGTAGCAATACCTGCTAAACCAAGAAGGGCAAGAGCACCAGGAGCTGGAATTTCACTACCTTCTATGAGGATTGCATCGATGTATAATGCTTCAGAACCAGAGTTGCCTGAGAATGAAATATCTAAAGCACCGCCAAAAACAGTTGCGTTAATTTCAATCCATGTACCTGCAATAAGTTCAAGGTCATCGCCAACAGTAAGGAAGAGATCAATACCGCCCATGGCGATTGTCACAAAATCCCAAACTTCGTATCCAGTATCTGCGATAAAGATTGCAAGTGAAACATTCGTTGCGCCTGCGAATTCCTCGCTGATGAGGGACATAACGCCGTCAGTGTCAGACATTTGGTAACCTTGGTTGCCATCGTAGAAAGCACCAACGTTACCTGTGTAGTTTGTAACACCTACGTAGTCGCCATCTGTAAGACCAACGCTAGGTGGGTCATATGCAGTGTACCAAGCACTTAAGCCAGGGACGTTTACTGCAGCTTCTCCAGCGTTATTAACGAGCGCATGATTTACAGCGGCATCACCGGTGTCGTAGTATTTTCCGCCCAACCAAGATTCATCTTCGAAACTTTGGGAGTACAGAATGTCAGCGGAAACAGTTCCTGCTGCAATTGCTACAAACAATCCTGTTAGTACTAATTTTTTCATCTCTTCTCTCTCTTTTCTTTTACGTGTTATCCAAACACTATTTTCTCTTCGTGAAAGGTGTCTCTGGCACCTTTTCAACTCGTACTTTATACGACAGAGCATGGCATCCAAGGAAAAACCAACGATTTTCTTTAAAAATCTTTTTTTTTGCCTTATATTCCCTATGATTCTTGCATGAATCGCATTACCCAAATTATCACCATCTTAATGCTGAGTGCATCTGTAGTTGCGAAATCTACCCTCCAGCTATCAAAAGCGCCCAAAAAGCCAAACATTGTGTTTATTCTCGCAGATGACTTGGGCTACGGTGAGGTTGGATGTTTTGGGCAAGAATTCATACAAACTCCAAATATCGATCAACTTGCTCGCGAAGGATTGAAACTCACGGAACATTATTCTGGGAGCCCTGTTTGCGCATCTTCGAGATGTGCGCTGCTTACTGGGAAACATATAGGTCAAGCGATTATTCGTAATAACAGAGAGTTAGGTGGCTGGGGACCAGACGAACCCGAGGGGCAATTTCCTTTGCCCACATCCGCACCGACAATAAGCGAAACGTTGCAATCCAATGGCTATGCAACTGGTGCGTTTGGAAAGTGGGGATTGGGTGGCCCAGAAACAAGCGGACTTCCAAACGATCAAGGTTTCGATACCTTCTATGGATATCTTTGCCAGCGCGTTGCGCACAACTATTATCCAACGCACCTTTGGAATAATAAAGAAAAAGATATGCTTAATGGAAACGAAGCTTGGTTTAGCGCACATCAAAAATTTGACGAAGCTAGCTCATTTGAAAAGTACAGTGCCAAGACGTACGCTCCTGATAAAATTTTAGAGGAAACGGTGCAGTTTATTGATGCACATGCAACAGAGCCATTTTTTCTTTATTTTGCAAGTATAATTCCGCATCTAGCATTGCAAATTCCAGATAAAGAACTTGATCTTTATCCACTTGGGTGGGACGAGAAACCTTACCTTGGAGACAAAGGGTATTTGCCACACAAAAGACCACGTGCAGCTTACGCCGCGATGATTACTCGTTTTGATACTGAAGTTGGGACAATTCTCGATGCCCTTAAGCGTAATGGCATTGCGGAGAACACCATAGTAATTGTGACTTCGGACAATGGGCCATCTTGGATTGGTGGTGTTGATATGGAATTCTTTAAGAGTAGCGGTGGACTTCGAGGCCGAAAGGCACAATTATTTGAAGGCGGTATAAAAGTGCCAACAGTTGTACGGTGGCCAAACCATATACAACCAAGCACAGAAAGTTCTACGCCATCTGCATTCTGGGATTGGTATCCAACCCTCGCAATGGTAGCTGGAGCAGAATGCAAAGAAACCAACGGTGTATCGCTCTTTCCTCTTTTTGCTGGCGGCAGTTTGCAAGAGCGAGGCTTGTACTGGGAACATGGGAGGGTGCAAGCCTATCGCAAGGGCGATTGGAAATTAATGCGTTTTAAAGAGAAGGATGGTATTGCAGTAAAACTCTTTAATCTCAGTGAGGATCCGAGCGAGACGACTAATCTTGCAAGGGTCAATCCAGAGGTAGTGGAGCGGTTGACCGCTCAGGCGATGGCATCAAGAACAGTTTCCGTTGATTTTCCCTCTTTTTTAGACAAAGAACAGAAGTAATCAATCGATTACAATTGTGTGTTACCGATGCCCGAAATAGAACAAATTCAACTTGCAACCCTTTGGTTTTTATCTGCAAGGGCAATGGCAGTTGCAGGGGAAGAAATGCCAGCAGTCCAAGAAGCAGCGACGGGTTTATATGCACAGGCAATTCTCGGTTTTGACGAAAGTGTTTGTAGAGATGCAAAAGATGTTGAACATATCGAAAACAAAACGTTGATTGATTGTCTTTCTGGTGTGCGGCAACTACCAAGGGAAATGGCAGAGAAAATATTAACTGGTGTCATGATGATTTCATACGCTGACCGCAAGATGAGACCTCTTGAAGTTCGATGGGCTTCCATGCTTGCCTCTGCTATAGAAGTTTCGCCTGCTGATTTTCAGCGGTGTTGTGTGAACGCGCGCGTAATTGCATCTATGCTTAGACCACACGGAGCGCCGGCGTGAGTAAGAATGAAACAAATTTCCAATTTTTGGAACGATTTGACAAACGTGTCGCACAACTTGCAAAACAAGCGGAAAAGTATGTACATACTGATCCAGATTCATGTATGTTTAAATTGCGATTAATGGTTGAGACGATGGCAAAGAAACTAACCAATTTGCAAATGCGCGGCGATATTTCGCAGGATTTAGGAGCGATGCTAGGAGCACTTGAACGAAGTGGTATAGTCCCAAGAAGGCAAGCGGATTCAATGCACGCAATAAGGCGTGATGGAAATGCCGCGGTCCACGGAAGCCCAACACCCGTGCCAACGGCGATGCGTAGATTGCGCGAGGCGTACAAGATTTCTGGTTGGTTCTGCAAAATTATCAAGCGTGGTTCAAAAGTCCAACTCGACGAATTTTCGCCGCCCGAGCCACCAGTACCTAATGATCAAGCAACGATTACACTTCACGGGAAAATTGACGAACTGGAAGAATCCATAGAGAAGCGGCGACTTGAAACGCGGGAGTCCTTATTGATGTTTGGGCCACAGGAAGATGTCAAGGAAGTAACTCGGCGCATTATTGAAGAATTAAAAGCACTTGACAATGTTGCTGCAGCAGCAGGAGAGCCTACAATTGACGCAGATTTTGTCGCGCTCGTTATGGCGATGGACCTTGAACAAATTGAAGAAGATCCTCGGCATGGGGTGGATTCTAGGCAAGCAAAGCGGGAGGCAGAGGAACAACTTGAAGGTATTAAA
>JACNLR010000140.1 GCA_014381385.1 Planctomycetota bacterium
CACGATGCACTTCAAACTTGGCTCCGCCGCAATTGCTAGAATATACATCGAATCATGTTTGACACCCTCTCAGGAAAAGTAACATCCGCAATCAGAAATCTCTCTGGTCGTGGAAAAATCAGTGAATCCAACGTACGCGAAGCGATGGAAGACGTTCGCCGCGCCCTGCTTGAAGCAGATGTCCACGTTGATGTCGTCAGTGAATTTTGCGAAAGCGTGGTGCAAGATGCACTTGGCGCTCAAGTCACTACATCTTTAAAGCCCGGCGAGGAAATGATTGGCATAGTCAATGAGCGGCTTATAGATTATATGGGGCCAGTCGACAGCCACGTACTGCTTGTGGACCCCGGGCCAACCATCATCATGATGTGCGGTCTGCAAGGCTCTGGTAAAACTACAACGTGCGGTAAACTTGCTGCATACCTCAAAAGCAAAGGGAAGAAGGTTTCTCTTGTAGCAGCCGACCTCCAACGCCCTGCTGCGGTCGAACAATTGCAGGTTACTGCGAAAGATGTAAACGACAATGCAAAAGGTGTTGGCGAAGTCACATGTTATGCAGAACCAGAAAAATGCGGCGAGTATGGCACTGCAACTGGTGTTGCGGTTGGCGTTTGCAAACGCGGTGTAAAACAAGCACGTAAAGATAAAGTAGACGTTGTCATTCTTGACACAGCTGGTCGGCTGCACATCGACGAAGCGCTCATGAAAGAATTACGCGGTGTGCAAACTACAACGAAACCGCACCAAGTCTATCTTGTAGTAGATGCAATGATTGGGCAAGATGCCGTAAACGCAGCGGGCACGTTCCACGAACAACTCGCCACCGACGGTGTTATTCTGACTAAATTCGATTCCGATACTCGAGGTGGTGCCGCGCTTTCGGTCAAACGCGTTACGGGAGTACCAATTAAATTTATAGGTACGGGAGAAAAATTCTCAGATTTTGAAGAATTTCATCCCGACCGAATAGCAAGTCGAATCCTTGGTATGGGCGACGTTCTTTCGCTTGTCGAAAAAGCGCAGGATGAAATTTCGGAAGATGACGCTATGAAACTTGCTGACAAGATGGCAAGTGGCAAGATGACCGTCGATGACTTCATCAAACAACTCAAATCGATTCGCCGCATGGGTCCAATGAAGCAACTCCTCGGATTGCTTCCGGGCGTTGGCGCTGCTATGAAAAATATCCAAGTAGACGATAAACAGTTCGACCGCATCGAAGCGATTGCGAGTTCGATGACAAAAAAAGAACGAAGCGATATCAAGTTACTTGGCAAAAGTCGGATCAAAAGAATCGCAACAGGTTCAGGCACAAACCAGCAAGAAGTAAATCGATTCGTCAAACAATTTCAAATGATGAAAAAAATGTCTAAGCAAATGGCTGGCGGCGGCATGGCAGAAAAAATGGCGGCAATGCAAAATGCTGGGGGTGACATTGATCCTTCGATGCTCGGAATGGGCAGTCGGGGTTCAACTAAAACCCAAAGCCACAAAAAACGTTTTAAACAGCGCAAGCGTCGGTAATAAAACTTTCTTTGAACAATGGAGTAACCCGAAATTATTAATCGTCAAAGGGTAACGGGTCGTCTGCTTCGCCACGTGTCCAAGCGTGGATTTTCGGCAGAAGCCGTTCTTGGATAAGAATCTTTATACAGGCAGCGACTGGAATTGCAAGAAGCATGCCGTATGCGCCAAGGACACTACCTCCAGCAAGCACTGCAACAAAAATAGTGACTGGGTCTAAATTCGTTGCTTTTCCAGCAATGAGTGGCGTTAGAACCCAGCCATCGAGCGCTTGCACAAATCCAAAAACTAACGTTGGCCAAAGCAAGATGCCCCACCAAACCATCCTATCTGCTTCTGGAAGTCCAAGTTGGTCCAAAAACAGAAGCCCAATAGAAATCGGAATTCCAACCAAGCCAAGAAATGGAACGGCACACAATATCCCAACGCCAATACCGAGCAAAATTGCATACGGAACACCCACGATGAGCCAGCCTATTGCAAGGATAGCACCCATGATGCAGGCAATGACGATGCGTCCGCGGACAAAACCCGCAACCGCTGCGTCCATCTTTGCGATTAACGCAACTGTTTCTTCTTTTCCCTTTTCTGGCACGACACCACGTGTAAAACTCACCACTTCGGGGAACCATAAACTAAAAAAGAAAAAGTAAAACGGTATCAAGACAACCAAGATAACGAAACTAAAAATCTTGCCCGCTATTCCAAGGGCGACGGTTCCTGTTGTTCTGGCAAGTGAGAGTATATCAGTACTATCTTGCTCGGCGGCTTGCACTACATCTACGCTTGTTGTTGGCGTTACATTTTCCTCGGGTAAAAAGGTGAGTGATTGGCTCACTTCTCCTTGTATGTCTATTGGAACGAACGATGTGTTTAATTGCTCAAGTTTTGCCCGCAAATGCCCGTCTTGCACTTCATGTACAAGCGATGACGTTTGCGAAATTACCATCGGAATAGTCAAAGCGAGTATGAGCAATAGCCCAGTAGTCAACAGAAGTAAGATTCCTGAAATGACTGGAATTCTTCCGAGTGGGATTTTGGGATTGTCTGCTAAACATGAAATCAGAGGTTCAAACAAGTATGCAAGTAATAGTGCTACAAGAAGCGGTATTGTTATATCTCGCATTGCATACCCAAGCCACAAGGCGAACACGCCAATCAGGAGTAATAATACGTCGCGTACCCATTGAATTTGCCAAAGGTGCAACTTTGTAATATCAGTTTGTGAAGTGTTGGTGGACTCGTTTTCCATCGAGGGTGAACCTTAGAGGTTCGAACCAATTCGGTCAGCCAATTCGCTGTGATGAAAAGCATCGTCAAACTGAAACACACTTCGGAAATCATCCTCACAATCTTGAGGGCTCGTTCGCAGAAGTTCCAATGAAACCATTTTAAACACTATGGCTCCAAAGTCTTCTGTCCTATGAATTCCCCAATGGCGGAGCACGACAGGCGCGAGCAACCCAAACCAGTGAATCGCACAATCACGAAGTCCCATGAACAATTGTTGGCCGTTAACGTGCCGCTCAAACTCATCGAGTTCGTATTCGTTTGCTACCTTTGAAGCAACAAGTTCGTTCGTATACCCCAAACCATTTTGCACAAATGCAAATGCTGCTGGGGCGTAGGGTGTCCCTGTTGCAATCTGAGGCCAGTCGAATGGAATTGGTATGGTGATTTGACTCATGTAGGGACGCCATCATATCGGCGAATTTGGCAATTGCGCCGTAATATGCGCTTTTTCTGTGACAGTAAGGCTCTTTTTTATGGTTTTTCATACTCTACGGTTGCAAAATCCACTTGGGTGCAGTTTCCGATGAAAGAAGCGAGTCGAGCGACGCAATCCCTTCGAACGAGAGGAGACCCGCTGTTTTGCCAGTTGAGAGTGTAACGAGGGAGCAATCGAGGCCAAGTGCTTTCGTGCCATAGACTGTGGCCATTTTCATCAGCTCGTTTGGGTTAGCTGCATCACGTGCGTAGAGCAAGCGCATTTCATCGAGCACGCTCAATCGTTCTGGAGTATCTAGACAAAGAAGCGAGTCCGTTCCCAAAGCGACAGTAATTCCTGCATCGATCATTTCTTTCCAGCGATGATTAGCATGCCCAAAATATGCACTCGCTCTTGGGCAATACACAACAGACATGTTTGACTGCCCAATCAATTCAAGGTGCCTATCTTCGATGTAATTCAAATGCGCTGCAAGGAAGGGCTTCCCATTTGCAATTTGCAAAATTGCATCTACCGGATGGCACTCCCAAGGTCGCATTTGCTCATCCCAAGCATCGAGTTTTACAAGATAGTCATACAGTTCGCCGCGGTGATGTGCAATAAATTCAAGTTCAGGCAAAGATTCTGCTACGTGTGTAGCTACTTTCTTACCACTATCAAAACAAGCAGCGAACACTTCTTGACTGCAGGTATAAGGCGCATGCGGTGAGGCTTCAAACTGATCCGGAATTGCATGCAATGTAGAAATTGCAGATTCCACACCCTTGCCAAATCCGATGAGTTCCACAAAGGAAACAGGTAGAAGTTCTGAATCTCTTGCCGTTTGCGCAGCGAGCTGTGAGCCTGCTATATCACCAACAATCCTGCAACCCCCTGCTAATGAAAGCGCAACACCTTTCTGCACATACTTGGAAATAGAGTCTCTCTCTTGGCGAATGGGTCTCACTATTTCAATGAGCCAATTGGCAAAAGAGTCTTTGCAGGGCACTGTTCCAACACCACTCAAATCCAAATGCGAATGTGCATTAACAAAACTCGGTGTGGTCATCCCGTTAATCTGGGTAATTGGCACATCTTCTAGATGTCCGATTTCTTCTGGCGCACCAACCGCAACAATGGTGTCCCCGTCAAGTAATACGGCGCCGGGCGATGCGATTATGCCACGGTAATCAGCAATAACTTCAGAATGGAGCAAAAATCTAGGCATAGAGTGTCTCAAAAACGGAAACAAAGATCGTAATGATTGCTACACTGTACCCGAAGTTGGGACGGATCCCGACACCTTAGCGCCAACAGAGGAGGATCCTATTATGCGCAACACACTACTTTTCACAACGGGCATCATGACACTTGCAATGTTTTCTGCAGCGGGCTGCGTACGTTCTGACAGATACGACACAAACAAGACAACCACGCACTCACTTCAAGAGCAACTTGTATCTGCTCAATCGGATTACAACACCGCAACAAATGCACTTGCAGCGCGTGACAGGCAACTTGCCCAAGCGGACGCGAACTTGAATGCTTTGCAAGACCAATACAATTTGCTTGAAGATGAACTCAATACAATCGACTCAGAAAACAATCAATTGTTAACCACAGTTACTGATATAAAATTTGGACCACTTCCAATCCAAATTCAGCAACAACTTGCTGCACTCGCTGCAAATTATCCAAACGATATGTGGTTCAACGCTGAAACTGGCATGATTCGATTTGGGAGTGACTTCACATTCTCAAGTGGCAGAGCAGCCCTCCGCAAAAGTGCTTCGGATGTCATCAACCGCGTAGCAACTATTTTAAATTCTCCCGAAGCAAGTAATTTCGAAATCGTTGTCATTGGACACACCGACAACATTCAACCAAAATCATCTGCACAATGGTATCCAACGAACTGGGAACTTTCAACTGCTCGTGCTACCACTGTTGCAAAGACTCTTTCCGCAAGTGGTATTGATCCATCGCGCTTTGAAATTTCTGGATATGGCGAATACAGACCGCTCGTTACGAACCGTAGCGATGGTACGAAAGAGAACCGCCGTGTTGAAATTTACTTACGGCCCATGGTCGATACGTATACATGGGAAACCACAACTGAAACTGCTACTGTAGACACAATGGAAGAGCCCATGAAATAATTCTTTGGTCTTAGAGCCTCATTTAAGAGCAAGTCGACCCTACACGGATCGACTTGTTTTTTTATAATCAAACACAATGCACGATGAAGGACCAAGCGTAGAAGATATCGAACGATTTTCATCCCATGAAACTGGGTACTGCCCTCGTTGTGGAGAGGAGGTTTGGGATGATATTTCCAAGTGCCCGTCCTGTGGAATATGGATGCAGCAAGGAGCATCGCATAGAATTCCTGAATCGAGTGCTTTTCGCAAGAAATGTATTGTATTCATCGTCGTGCTTCTTCTTGTTGGCTTCATTTACAGCGTTTTACGCCTATTCTAGAGCCACCAACCCTTACAACCCACAACGGACGTCCGAGAGTAACACCACTCTTGCACTTTCTACAGAGTAATTGAATCATCAGGTGGACACGAGCTAAAGTTGGTGCATCTTGTCAAAGTAGCAAACGTTTTGTTGCAAACAACACAAGAACTGATTGAGAGAGCAGAGATGAACGAACGTAATATTGAAGAGAGAATGTGTAGGTTGATTGAACAACTTCAATCGCTTCCTACTGAGTATCGCCAGAAACTCGAGAAACTCTGTCGACACGATGGAACGCAACGATCGCAAATTGAAGAATCTGTTGCCAAGTTGCAAGACTCGCTTGATTATCTTAGGTTAAGCGTGAAGTACATGGTGTTCGATTTAGAAGCAACTCGCAGAGAAAATGTATATTTGCGAAAGCTCGTTGAGCAAATAAGGCGTGACAGTACACGCCAAGATGACCGAGATGACAATCATTTTTTTGGTAGCGACGGCGCTGATTGATTGACACAGTACAAGCAGATTGAAGTACTTACTTCAGCTTTGCAATCGCTCGTCTTGCACCTACTGGGGCTTCGTCAAGTAATCTGTCAAGTGTTTCTTTATCTTCATGCATTTCTTGAACCAGTTTTGCAAGATGTTGCTTTAACAAGAATGAAAACTGCTTAAAGTAATCTTCTAACTGCGTTCTGTTAAATCGAGTCAATGGGTCATCCATCCCCGTTTGTACCATTGCCCACTCCATTAATCCCTTGCCACTCAAATCATATTTGTAGAGTTCAAGGGTCCTCCTCATACGATGCTCCGCTGTGTTAAAAGGGTCACGACAAGCGAGTGGAATTGCAAACATGATTTCTTCTAACTTTTGTTCGACAGCTTGTGTCAAACCTGATCGTTCTAATTCTTCAACAGCAGCGATTGCAGGTTTCTTGCCTTCTCTATCTCCGGGCATTGCATGGCTGCTTGCCATGACATCAAGTGGTATTGCGTCACCGATAAATTTCTTCAAGCCAGCATGTGCGAAACGAACAGTGACTCTAGTAGATGGCTCTCCATTGATAGGGGCAATTTCAACCTTAATAACAGCACCGCTTCCCCATTCAGGAAATCTTGGATGTGTTACGCGGTCGCCAAATTCAATTGTGGTCATAGTCTTCAATGCTACCATTGCTCCTTTGTGGGGCGTGAACTCCACTTACAAATATCTACAGCGCTGTACTCAAAAAAAGCGCCGATTCAAGTTTATTTTTCAGTTGTTGCATCACTCCTTTTGTGCGTGCAACGCTTCCCCTTGTAGTGAATATTATAGCACATATACAGCAAATTCAAAGAAAATAAGTGGTATTCGTTCGTGTTTTACACGATTCCCTGTGCAATCATTGCATCGGCAACCTTAACAAAGCCAGCAATATTAGCTCCGTGAACGTAATTCCCTTCACAACCAAACTCCTTGGCTGCATCAACGCATTGCGTATGGATACTACTCATAATGATACGTAATCTTGCGTCCACTTCATCGCGCGTCCAATATAAACGCTGGCTCGCTTGTGCCATTTCAAAACCCGAAACGGCTACGCCACCAGCGTTTGCTGCTTTGGCTGGACCATAAAGAATACCCGCATCAACAAAAGTGTCTTGCGCAATCGCTGTGCTGGGCATGTTCGCTCCCTCACTGACGAGGTATACGCCATTGCCAAGTAAATTCGTTGCATCTACAGCATTAATTTCATTTTGTGTTGCCGATGGAAAAGCGCAATCTGCCTTGACAGACCACATAGGATTATGGTCCAGTGAATCATTGCGACTGTGAAATTCTGCATTTGGAAATTGCTGCGCATACTCTTCTATTCGGCCTCTGTGATTGTTCTTTAGATGCATGACCCAATCGAGTTTTTCAGCATCAACACCATCGCCATCAAAAATCCAACCTCCGCTATCTGAAAGCGTAACGACCTTACCGCCCAAATCATTAATCTTTTCTACAGTGTACTGAGCGACATTTCCAGAACCAGAAACGAGACACGTTTTTCCTTCAAATGTTTCCCCGCGTGTTGCAAGCATATCCGCTGCAAAATACACACAGCCATACCCAGTGGCTTCTGGACGAATCAAACTTCCGCCCCACTCCAGCCCACGGCCTGTCAAAATTCCAACAAAAGTATTTGTTATCTTTTTATATTCACCAAACATATATCCAATTTCGCGGCTTCCTACCCCGATGTCACCTGCTGGCACGTCGGTGTCTGGTCCGATGTGCCTAAAGAGTTCCGACATGAATGACTGACAGAACCGCATGACTTCCCCATCGCTTTTTCCTTTGGGATTAAAGTCAGCTCCACCTTTGCCTCCGCCCATTGGCAAGGTTGTCAAACTATTTTTAAAGACCTGTTCAAAACCAAGGAACTTCAATATCGACAAGTTAACCGTTGGGTGAAACCGCAAACCACCCTTGTAGGGGCCAATGGCGCTGTTAAATTCAATTCTATATCCACGATTTACTTTTACTTCGCCTGCATCATTTACCCATGGAACTCTAAATTGAAATGCACGCTCGGGTTCGACGATTCTACCAAGTATGTTTCCTTGGAGATATTGCGGTTTTTTCTCCATTACGGCTTCTACGGAAGTAACAACTTCTTGTGCCGCTTGCAGGAATTCCGGTTCGTGAGGATTTGCAGCAGTCAAGGTACCCATGAAGTCTTTTACGAATTGGCTACCAGCGCGGGCTGAGGTACAGCATGTAGTTGTCATATTGAAGTTTCCAGTTTTCTTGGGTAAGGGTGATTACTTAATCAGAAGTAAAGATGGTACCCTGTTTACTATTAAAATGGAACATCAAAAGCAATATAATGTAGTTCCCCAAGCTCTCCTACCATTACGGGCTGAAATCGATGCAATTGACCACCAAATCCTCGAGCTGTTAGGCAAACGTAACGCTGTAGTCGAAAAAGTTGCAACAGTCAAAAAAGATACCGGATTTGGCATCCGAGATTACCTGAGAGAAAAAGAGTTACTTCAGGACAGGGGCTCGCTTGCCCAAACAATTGGGCTCAGGAGCGAAGTGATAGAAAGCCTATTCCGTGTCATTTTATGGGCAAGCCGTGATCGCCAAGCCGCACTTGGCGCTGAAGTGCCACATGAAATGGAAACTAAAACTATTGCCATAATTGGCGGCAACGGCGGCATGGGGCAACTTTTCAATCGCCTCTTTGAAGATTTTGGACACACGGTCATTATTGCAGACCTAGGCACAGATTGCTCCAATGCACAGGCAGCGCAACAAGCGGATGTAATTGTGATAGCCGTACCGATTGCAGTTACATGCAAAGTCATCGAAGAAGTCGCTCCACACTGCAAAGAAGGCGCATTACTACTCGATATCACTTCCACAAAGCAAGAACCCGTTGAGACAATGCTGGAATGCTTTGCTGGAAGCGTCATCGGAACGCACCCATTGTTTGGTCCAAGCGTACACTCCCTGCAAGGCCAACGTATTGCTGTTGTCAATGGACGAGACAACGAAAATTGGCACGAATGGCTTTGCAACATTTTGCACGCTCGTGGATTATCCGTCCTTGATACAACCGCACAAGAGCACGACAAGGCAATGGGGATTGTCCAAGTACTCACACACCAAACAACTGAAGTTCTTGGCAGAACAATTCAACAATTACATGTTGATGTGCTGCGAACGCTCGAGTTTACATCGCCAATCTACTTGATGGAATTGCTGATGGCTGCTCGGCACTTTGCACAATCCGCAGATTTGTATGCATCCATTCAAATGAGCAATCCCGAGACTAAAAAAGTACTTGAAGTATTACAAGTTGCGAGCGATGAGTTGCGCGAAGTTGTTCTTACCAAGGACATCGATTCGTTTAGAAAAATTTTCGCAGAAGTACATGCACACTTCGGAGATTTCTCCGAGCAAGCCCTCGAACAATCAAGTTTCCTTATCGACCGCCTAGTTGAACGTGGATAGCAGAGAGTGCGCTGGGATTACTTCTCGCTAAGTACGGCGCCTTCTTGGGTCGTGTTCACAATTACATCTTTGCCAACAAGATAATCCGCGTCCCAGCCTGCTAAGACATCAAGACGATGCGTTACGCCCGGGCTATCCTCTATCTCTGCAGCTACATCGAGCAACTTTGTTGTGTCAACCGCCATTGGGGCTTCTGCCGCACTTGCAGGCCAGTGCAGTGCGACTAAACGCCCATCTAACTTTGTTGTTTCTGTCATAATGGCATTGTACTACTTTGCACAAAAAAGTCTGCAATTCACAGCGAACCATCGTAAAATAGAGGCGTACAGGTCAATATGACCTATTTAAATCTTATGACTAATCCAACACATACCGACATTCAAGCCCTCGGCGAGCAAGTAGCTAAAACAAGTGAACCGTTTTCTGAGTTAAAAGAATCTATGCAAACCGTCATCGTCGGACAGGACAACCTCCTGCACCGAATGTTCATCGGTCTACTTGCAAATGGCCATCTTCTCATCGAAGGCGTACCGGGACTTGCAAAAACGCTCGCTGTATCTAGTTTAGCCAAGGGCATTAACACCTCGTTCCAACGCTTACAGTTTACGCCCGACCTTCTTCCCGCTGACTTAACCGGTACGCTTATGTATAGGCAAGACACTGGTGAGTTTGTTGTAAACAAGGGACCTATTTTTTCGAGCATCATCCTTGCTGACGAAATCAACCGTGCACCTGCGAAAGTACAATCTGCTTTGCTTGAAGCAATGCAAGAACGGCAAGTAACCATTGGCACAGATACCTTCAAAATGGAAGATCCCTTCCTTGTCCTTGCAACGATGAACCCCATCGAACAAGAGGGTACCTATCCTCTTCCCGAAGCACAAGTTGACCGTTTCATGATGAAAGTAATCGTCGATTACCCAACGCAAGCACAAGAGCGTGAGATTCTTAAGCGCATGGCAACGACGAAGCAAGACACTTCCGTCGCTTGCGTCATGCAGCCAGACGCGATTGCAAAGGCTCGCGAGTTAATCGATCAAATTTACGTTGACGATAAAATCGCAGATTACATTGTGCAACTTGTGCAAATCACACGCACTCCGGAAAAAGTTTCCCAAGAACTTGCAGAATTTGTTGAGTACGGCGCTTCACCTCGTGCAACACTCGCCCTCACGCTTTGCGCAAAAGCGAATGCATTCCTAGATGGCCGAGGGTATGTCACGCCGCAAGATGTCAAAGATCTTGCTCATGATGTTCTTCGCCACCGAATAGCAACAACGTATGAAGCAGAAGCCGAAGGCAAAACTTCAGACGACATTGTTGCTTCAATCGTGGGCTTTGTACCAGTACCCTAAGGAGCGAACACTATGATTCCCCAAGATCTCCTCAAAAAGGTGCGGCGAATCGAACTTCGAACCTCTCGACTCGTCGATGATGTTCTTGCTGGCGGATACCACTCTGCCTTCAAGGGACGAGGCATGGAATTTGAAGAAGTTCGCCAATATCAAATCGGGGATGATATTCGCACGATTGACTGGAACGTCTCCGCTCGATTTGGTGAACCATTTGTCAAATTATTCCGCGAAGAACGTGAACTTACTGTCATGCTTGTCGTCGATGTCAGTGGGTCACAACACTTTGGGACTCAAAAACAGTTCAAAGACGAGTTAGTTGCTGAAATCTGTGCGACACTATCCATTTCTGCAATCAGAAATAACGACAAGGTTGGCCTCATCTGTTTTTCAGATCGCATCGAAGCGTACATTCCTCCTAGAAAAGGAACAAAACATGTCCTTCGAGTGATTAGAGA
>JACNLR010000068.1 GCA_014381385.1 Planctomycetota bacterium
CTCTGTTTTTCGAAAAGCGCCAAGTTCCTCTTTTGCTGCATCAAATTTTTGCTGTAACTCTTCTGTTGGATTAGCCGCGAGTTGCTCTTTAATGCTTGCCAATTGTTTCGTAGCCATCGAAATTTTAATATCCGCTGCTTCCATCCGAAAGCGGTATTGTTTCGTTGTTTTATACCCGTGCATCAAGACTTGGAACGCGAGTTTAATCGTTTCAGCCGTATCTTGCTTCCTCAATATTTTTACATACGTGGAAACATTATCTGGAGAATTTGGGTCTTCTTCAAAATCCTTTTTGGCACGCGCAGCCTTTCGTTCATCGCTACCAGCAGATCCAGCGAGAGATTCATCTTCTTCAAGTTCACGTTGCTTATCAATGTCTTTGACGAATTTCCTGAATCCGCCTTCTTCTGAGCCAATATCACCGTACCCGCCCTCTGTCATTGCACGCTCTGCCGCAAGTTCATTTAACTCGCGCTCTAGAACGGCGTCATCTGGTTTTGCCGCAAGTGCTGCTTGTCCCACCTTGATTGCTTGGTCCCAAGCACCAGTTGAGCGAAACAAGTGCATTAACGCTTTCAATTCTTTATGGCTGAGCGATTTGCCATCTTTCGCAGAGATGGAAATGATGGTATCAGCCATTGAAGTTCCAAACGAATGTTGATCAGCGGCTACTGCTGCTGTGATTGCTTTAATACCGTGTTTAGCATTCATTACATCATGCCACCAAATAAATAAAGATGTTACGAATTTTTCGACATTCGTCGAGCCTTCGATTTGCTTGATCTGTTTAGCGGTGGCTTTAAGACCACCATCGTTATAGTAATTAATAGCAATTTGGAGGACTTCTTTTTGTACATTGATATCACGTGGATCTAATTTAAAACCATTTGTGAAAAATGCAAAAGCAGATTCATAATTGCCGCTGTCTGCCATTTGCCGAGCACGGTCAAACCAAGCATTCGCCTGTTCAGGGTCAGCCACAAATATTTCTGTTGATTCAGGTTTTTTTCCAAATAATGCCATAAAGAGTTGGTTCCCAAAGGATATGCATATTCTACCGTGGGGTCAATGGCTGCGGTAGAATGTTTGGCATGTCAGTTGATCCCAAATCGTTGATGCTCATTCTTCACCCAGACCCAATTCTTCGGAAAAAGGCGCAAGAAGTTGAGCCCACTGATGAAACTGTGCTAGCCGTTGCAAAACGGATGATCGAGATTATGGTTGAGCATAATGGCGTTGGACTAGCAGCACCACAAGTGGGGCTCCCATGGAGGCTCTTTGTAACTCGCGACCCTGAAAACGAAGATGGTGCTGTGGCTTGGATAAATCCAAAAATTGAAGTTACAAGCGAAGAGGTCATTTCCGATGAGGAAGGCTGCCTTAGTTTGCCAGATATCAGGGGCGAAGTCCGAAGGCCTGTTGGCGTTCAAATTTCAGGGTACGGATTAGATGGCAAACCAGTTACAACACAAAGCGATGCATTCATAGCACGAGTATGGCAACACGAAAATGACCACCTTGACGGAATTCTCATAATTGACAAAATGTCAACAATGGACAAACTTGTAAACCGCCGCCTAATTCGTAACCTCGAGCGTGGACGATGAAAATAGCTTTTTTGGGTTCTGGCGAATTTGGATTGCCAACGTTGAAGCGATTAACTGCTTCGCACGAGGTTGTTTGTGTTGTTACTTCTAAAGACAAGACAGCGGGTCGAAACCGAAAGCCTACTGCTACGGCAATTGGCCAGTGGGCAAGCGAACAGAATCTACTTGTTATAAAAACCAGTAATGTTAACGATCCAGAAATTCTCAAAGAACTCGCTGAATTCCACGTGGATGCTATGGTCGTTATTGCATTCGGTCAGAAACTTTCTGACGAACTGCTATCAACGCAAAGAACGATGAACTTACATGCTTCGCTGCTTCCAAGATGGCGTGGTGCTGCGCCAATACATGCAGCGGTCTCCCAAGGTGATCGATGTTCTGGAGTAAGCGTAATCACGCTGGCTCAAAAAATGGACGCTGGGCTCGTGCTAGGGCAGGTTTCAACTGCAATTGGCGAAACAGAAACGGCGGGAGAGTTGCACGATAGGTTGGCATTACTTGGTCCCGATCTCGTGCTTGATGTCCTTTCAAACGACGACAAAGGCGAGGTGCAAGACGAGGCACTTGTTACGTATGCGCCAAAACTCTCAAGAGACGATGCGGTACTTGATTTGAACAAAGACGCAGTAACGGTAGCTAGAACAATCCGAGGACTCTCGCCTTGGCCATGTTGCCATTTGCAAATTGCAGGCGTAGATTGCAAGATTCTCAATGCAATTGCCAAGAACGGTATAGGCTCCGTTGGTGAGGTTCTAGAGGATGGCACTATTGCAACTGGGTCTGGGAGTATCGAAATTTTAGAAATGAAACCAGCAGGAAGCAAGGCGATGACTTGGAAAGATTTCTGTAACGGAAGAGCAATTCAAGTTGGCTGTAAATGTGAGGTTTCACAATGAACATACGGTCGGTAGCGCTAACACTTTGGGATGTTATAAAAAAACCAGAACCCGCTTTGGCAAAAACAAAATTGCCAACAAAGCCGAGGCCGATTCAAAAAAAATACGATGCCGTTGTTGAAAAGATGAAAGACTCATACGGTTTTAAAATAAGGAAGTGGCGAACATCTATGAGTGGTTGCGCATGGGAATTGAAGGACAAGCAAGGAAACACATATCGTATGTTGGAATCGCCTTATCCAAAAGGACCTATGAGTTGCGCGATTTTTTTGCATGAAGTAGGGCACCACGCAATTGGGTTCCATACGTACAAGCCTCGTTGTCTGGAAGAATTCTACGCTTGGGAATGGTCACTCGCCGCAATGAAAGCCAACGACATCAATGTTACAGCCAACGTGTTAAAGCGCCGTGATAATGCTCTGCGATATGCGGTTGCAAAAGCACTCCGTCGGGGTTTGAAGCGCGTGCCAATCGAACTTGAGCCATACATCCCGCCGCAATACAGGATTGCCTCGTGAGCACGTCGATAGGGATTGAAGATTTAGAATACGAATTGCCCCGAGCGAGAATAGCAACGCATCCAGTCTCGCCGAGGTCCTCAGCAAAATTATTCGTCGTTGACTCAGGAAAGTTTTTACACCAACACGTTTCTGATTTACCTTCGTTCTTGCCCAAGAACGCCTTGCTTGTTGTAAATGAAACAGCCGTTTTGCCAGCGCGTTTTTTGTCTCACCGAGTAGATACTGGTGGAAAAGTTGAGGGTTTATTTTTAAACCAAAACGGGGAATTCTGGGAAGTGATGCTAAAGAGCAACGGCAAATTACGAGAAGGAATTGAGCTTGCATTGTCAGATGGTATAGAACTCACACTCTCTGAGCGTGTAGGTAAAAATTGGAATTGTTCTTGCTCCTCATCGACAAGCGCTATTGAAATTTTGCAAAAAGTAGGCTTGACGCCAATACCGCCCTATATTTTAAGTGCCCGAGGTATGGAAAAAACTAATGAAACGTTTGATAGAGAGCACTATCAGACTGTTTTTGCAGATCTACATCAGGCCCGTTCAGTTGCAGCTCCAACTGCTGGATTGCACTTTGATACCCAGTTACTCGCAGCGCTAGAGCAACGGGGTTTTGAGCGTGTGCCGGTGACTCTGCACGTTGGAGCGGGAACATTCAAGGGAATAGAGACTGCAACGATTGCAGAGCATAAAATGCACGAGGAGTCATGGGAAGTTGGACAGCAAACACTCGATGCTTTGCTCAAAGCAAAAAAAGAGGGCAGGGCAATCATCGCCATCGGTACAACATCGGTACGAACGCTCGAATCGCTACCCCAGATTGACAAATGGCCTCAAAGTGGTGGTCTCCGTGGTGAAACTCGCTTGATGATTGCGCCTCCTTACACTTTCAAAGTGGTGGACGGCATGCTCACTAATTTTCACTTGCCTAAATCAACATTACTCACGCTCGTTGCAGCGATGCTCGGTATTGAGAAACTCAAATCGATATACAAGGAGGCGATTGCTAAAGAATACCGTTTTTATAGTTACGGTGATGCGATGTTTTTCCTTTCGCAAGACTCGGAAATGTAGTATCCTGTGGGCGCAAGGATGCACACGCTTACAACACTAATCGAAGGACTCGATGCACGGATACAAGGCGAACAATTTGCCGACTCGGTGAGCAGTGTCGTACAACATTCTGAAAGAGTTACAACTGGATCATTATTTATTGCAAGAAGCGGGGTTCGGCGAGATGGTGCTGCTTTTATTGACGATGCAATTGCTAGGGGTGCTGTAGGGATTGTTTGCACTCCCGGAGTAGCAAGCACATTACAACATAAAAATGTAACTGTCATCGAAACTTGCGACCCCTGTACTATCGGTGCGATTATCGCTGAACGATTTCATGGTAATCCATCAAGCAAACTTAAGTTAATCGGCGTAACTGGAACCAATGGCAAGACGACTATTGCATGGCTCATTCGACATATGTTGTCGAATTCTGGTGTAAAGTGTGGGATGCTCGGCACGATTGTTTGCGATGACGGAATAGCATCGATGCAGTCCACTTTAACGACACCGAGTTTTTGTGACATAGGTTCTATTTTGCACAAGATGGTTGACAACGGATGCAAAGCTGCAGTGATGGAGTGTTCAAGCCATGCTCTTGATCAGGGTCGCGTTGCGGCACTTGATTTTGAGATAGGAGTTTTTTCAAATCTCTCCGGAGATCACTTGGATTATCACGGTTCTGCAGACGCATATTTGCAAGCAAAAATGCGCTTGTTCGATAATGTTTCAGGGTGCGCAGTTATAAACATGGATGATCCCGCAAGCTGGTCGGTTGCAGATCACGCGAACGCGAGAGTAATTTCTTGTAGAACAGAAAGTGACGCAGCAGCTGCATGGGTTGAAATTCTTGAAGAGAAACTTGACGGTTCGCATATTCGATTGCATGGTGCATGGGGAAGCATCGAAGTAGTCTTCCCGTTACTCGGTAGACATAATGCCACAAACGCGTTGCAAGCTGTAGTGGTCGCACATGAACTTGGTATTTCAAATGAGGCGATTGCAAAAGCGTTAGCATGCGCGCCATCACCGCCGGGCAGGCTCCAGAGAGTGCAAGCCGGAGATGGCGCTGTCTTTGTTGATTTTGCACATACCGATGATGCGCTTGAGCAGATGCTTTGGTCTGTTCGGCACGTCTTGCCCGAAGGCGGTCGATTGCACGTTGTCTTTGGTTGTGGTGGTGATCGTGATGCTTCAAAACGCCCCCGAATGGGTCGAATAGCCTCAACAGTTGGCGATGCTGCGTACGCAACAAGCGACAACCCTCGAAGCGAAGATCCAGAAACAATTTTAGATGAAGTTCTCTCTGGTGTTCCTTTAGATCGAGAACCTCTGGTGCATCGTATAGTAGATCGAAAATTGGCAATTCAAACAGCGATACATGCCGCAAGTGAATGCGACGTTGTAGTTATCGCGGGCAAGGGACATGAAAAAAATCAGATTCTAAAAGATCGAGTCGTTCCATTTGACGATGTAAAAATTGCAGAAGAAACGATTTTAAAACAAGGCACAGCCCAGTGAGTTTTACCACTGGGCAGTTAGCAGAATATGTGTGCGGGGACTTGGTTGGCTCTGATGCTATTGCTTGTTGCGGAGCAGAAATTGATACAAGGGCACCACTCAAGGGAAAAGTTTTTTTTGCGCTTAAGGGAACACAGCAAGATGGTCATGAATTCGTGGGGATGGCAGAAGAGAATGGATGCGCTGCAGTAGTAGTCCAGCGACCATGTAATGTTACTGTCCCCGCCATCATTGTTACTGATGTTAAATATGCATTGATGCAACTTGCGCGAGAACGTAGAGCTGCAATGCAGTTGGAAGCAGTAATAGCCGTTACAGGTTCGGTAGGCAAGACGACAACGAAGGATTTTATTGCAAGCCTACTCGGTGATTCTGCGGTTGCATCAAGAAAAAGTTTTAATAACGACCTTGGTGTTCCCTTGACAATTTTAGATGGAGAGCAAGCGGCGTTTCTTGTAGCGGAAATCGGCGCGAGCAATATTGGAGAAATTGAACCTCTTTCGAAATTGGTGCGACCTGACATTGCTATTTTGACATCAATCGAAAAAGCGCACTTAGATGGTTTTGGGGACCAAAAAACTGTTCTCCACGAAAAAGCAAAATTGCTGCAGTCCGTGCAAAGTGATGGGATTGTTGTTGTGCCAGATACAGTTGATTTATCTAAAATTACTCTTGAAGCGAGAACAATTACGGTGGGGAAAAAGAATGCTGCAGATGTTCGCATCGACACTGCAATCGACAGCAATGGTTTCGCAATGCTGACAATAGAAGGAACTACAATCAAGCTTTCTATGCTCGGTGAGCATAATGCGATGAACGCAGCCCTCGCTTTTGTTGCAGCGAAGCATGCAAACCCAGAAATTGCTACCGAAACTTTGCTTGATAGGGCTTCTTCAGTATGTGCTGCCCAAGGGCGGCTTTGCAAAAAAGAAGTGGGCGGTGTTGTTTTTTTGGACGATTCGTATAACGCTAATCCCGCATCTATGCGCAGTGCTATGGGGTTGTTCTCGACACTTGAAGCATCTCGAAAGGTGCTTGTACTTGGTGATATGCTTGATCTTGGCGATAGTTCACACGCGGAGCACAGACTTCTTGGACCCGTTATACAAAAGGTTGGAGCAGACCTCGTCATACTTGTTGGGGAAGCAATGCAAGAAGCGCTTGGCACAGTTGCAGCGATTTCCGTCTCATCTACAGAAGAATTGGATGGTATTCACTCGCTGTTGAAACCCAATGATTTTGTGTTACTTAAAGGTTCTAGAGGTTTGCAATTGGAAAGAATCATTGATTCTTTTCGCAATGCGAAAGTTTTAGAGCACTAGCCGGCGATATACAACATACATGCTTTTTAATCTGTTGCAATCTATGGACGAGTGGCTTGACAGCGCGGGTTTGTATTCGTTTCTGCAAGTTTTATACCAGCGGGAGTTTCGGGCGTTCACTGCTGTCGTAGTTGCTTTTTTTATTGTTATATTTCTCGGTAAACCACTTATTCGTACGCTGATAAAGCGCAAGATTGGCGACCACGCAGAGTTCAATCAAAAGGAACTAAACGCCCTGATGAAGAGCAAGGAGAATACGCCAACTATGGGTGGTATTCTGCTTATAGGTTCTGTTTTTGTGACAACGTTGCTTTTTGCAGATCTCTTCAACCAAAATGTTCAGTTGTTATTGGTTGTTATTTTCTTATTCGCAGGTCTTGGTGGCTTTGACGATTATCTAAAATTGGTTGCAGGGCACAAGAAACTGGGTTCAAGAGATGGTTTGTATAGATGGGAAAAACTACTTTTTCAATTTGGGTTTGGCCTCATCGTAGCGCTGATGGTTTGGAAAAATGCTGGGAACAGTGATGCCGCGCATTCATTGACACTTCCGTTTATGCGAACGTACATTCCAGGAACGGAAGTGTTAACACTTTCTCCAAACGTCATCGTTCTTGGTGTTGGTATGTTTTCATTACTTGCAATATTTATGGTGATGTTGATGTCTAATGCTGTAAACATCACCGATGGTCTTGATGGTTTAGCACCAGGGACGGTGATGATTGCAAGTTTTGCCATGATGGTACTTTGTTATATTGCAGGTTCTCCAGATCTTGCGGGCTACTTACTGATGCCATACGTTGAAGGTTCTGCTGAAATGATGGTAGTCGCTGGAGCATCGGCGGGGGCATGCTTAGGATTTTTGTGGTTTAATTGTCATCCTGCACAAGTCTTCATGGGCGACACGGGCTCGATGCCATTGGGTGCACTGCTTGCAACTATCGCAGTCATTATTCGCCAAGAGTTTTTGTTGTTGATAATTGGTGGTGTTTTTCTGATGGAAATTGGGAGCAGTTTTCTACAGATTGCCTATTTCAAAGCGACAAAGGGTAAGCGAATATTTCGGTGTGCTCCCATCCACCACCACTTTCACCGCAAGGGTTGGTCTGAATCACAGGTGGTAACCCGATTTTGGGTAGTCGCTGTCATTTTGGCAATGATTGCACTCGTTTCCATCAAAATGCGATAACAACTTTTCAGTCACTTTAAAGCGACTTAAAATCAACTGATTAGCGACTAAATAGCGACTAAATAGCGACTAAATAGCGACTAATAAAACGTAACAACCTGTTACCGCACCGTTTACATCCACTCCATCTTTACCTCTGAGACTTTTTTTTGCAAAAAGTCTAAAAGGCGATTTTTGAGCTTTAAAAAGTCTCAGAGGCGATTTTTGAGCTTTAAAAAGTCTCAGAGGTAAAAAGAGGGTGTAAAGGTGGTTGGGGGCGTGGTCGCGAGCGTTGGTTCACTGTTGGATGGCAGAATCGAGATCTATAATTGCACCGGGTAAGGTGGGAGCTTTTTTGAAACGGTGCTCCCGAAGCATCGAGATGAGATGTGCCATATCGCCATGCACCGGTGCTGTGAACTCGACAGGTTGTTCGTTTATCGGATGGATAAATGCAAGATGCGCAGCATGCAGTGCTTGTCGCTTGATCACGAACTCCGTGCGTGGTACCGGAAATGGTATTGAACGAGGTACAATATTGGAAACTTTCAGGTGCTTGCCGCCATACATGTCGTCACCAACAATCGGATATCCTAAGTGCTGCAAGTGCAGTCGGATTTGATGTGTTCTGCCAGTTTTTAAATCTAACTCGACTAAAGTAAAACCATCGTAAATTTCACGAACGTGAAAAATAGTTATTGACTGCTTGCCCGTATCATCCCAACGGACAGCGTAACCGTCACGTTTTGTTTGGTGTTTGCCAAGTGGAACATCAATAGTGTCAGTCAATGGTTCCACTTCACCGTGAACGACAGCTAGATAGCGTTTGCGTGTTTTTCGTTGCTCAAACTGTTTTCCGAGCCGCCAATGTGCGGTATCTGTTTTGGCTGCGACCATAACGCCGGTTGTATGTCTATCTAATCTATGAACAACACCTGGCCTTGCGAACTCTTCGCCGACAGATGAGAGTTCGCCACTGCTTACGTTCTGAAAATGCCAAGCGAGTGCGTTGATCAGTGTGCCAGATTTATTTGAGCGAGCTGGGTGCACAATAATATCATCGTCTTTGTTGATAACAATGATGTCGTTATCTTCATGAATAACTTTGAGTGGAATTTCTTCAGCTGGAATATCTGAGGAGGGTGGTGGCGGAAGAATCACATTGACCACATCGTGTTTTTTGAGTTTGGTAGAACCTTTTGGATTTCTTCCATTGACGGTTACCATATTTTCTTCAATGAGTTTCTTTAAACTTGTTCGCGAGAGGAAAGGAATCCTAGTCGCAAGATAACTATCGAGCCGTCTATTTAAATCTCTTGAAATAGTAAAGGTCGCCTCGACTACAGAATCTTCTTCTGGATGTTGCTCTTCATATGCACGAAACAAAGCATCGCTATCGATGTTGCCACCTCCATCAAGTATCTCCTTAGACCGATCACTCGGCGTGCACATTACTTGCCTTCTGGTTTTGTTATATCGGTCAAAATATCTATGCTTGAGTTCACCGGTTTAGGGTCTCGACTAAGCACTTGATTATTTCGCGTAGTAACTTCAGCGTCTGTTGGGAGCGTTCGTTCATTAGCAAGTTTTTCGATTGAACGTGCCCGAGCAAGCGCTTGGGTCGCAAGAGCTGGGTACAGAGTTTCGACCCTAGCTGAAGCTAACTCATAATATCTTTTTGCTGCGTCTATGTCACCGCGCGATTCGGCGATAGCTGCTTGACCATTTAGTCCGCTAACAACAAATAGTGCTATACCGTCAGAGTCGTCGTCAGTTGCAACAACTCTGCCATATAAATTGTCCGCTTTTTCTAGATAAAAGACACGGTCTTCTTCAGAAAGAGTGGTTGCTATATCTGCGTTGCTGCCAATTGTTTGCCCAAGAACTATTGCCTTAAGATACGCATCGCCAGCATTTAAGAGCCCGAGCTCTGTAATACTATCGATGTCAGAATATGATTGTGCTACATCCTCATGCGAAGCCGGAAGACCAGTCGCCGTCGCTTCAATATAGGCAATCCAAGCCTCTGCTCTGTGCGCAGTCTTGCCTTGCTGGTAGCGAATGAAAAACAAATAGCCGACAATGACAATCATTACGATGAGCAAGTAACTCGGACCCTTCGTTTTGAGCCAAAGTACGAAATCTTCGTTTACTTGGGTCTCGGCGAGGTCGGCGGTTTGTATATCTTTTAAACGGTCACGGTCCATAAGTGATTCCTTTGAGAATTACATATTCTATCTCAGGAGTGCGATACTCGCAAGATTACTTCAAATGAAGCCTATCGACGGCATTTTGGAGTTGTTCAAGGCAGGATGCCAAGTACCGCGGGTCACCCTCAGACTGCATGAAAGCGGGTGCAGTTGCAGCAAGCATGAGACGGCGAAGATCTACAAGCTTGCTGTAATCGTCGTCAACGCGAAGTCCTATTGCTTTTCTTGCAGCTGCCATCGCTGGAACGGGTTTAGTCTCTTTGAGCCTTGTTTTGTGTCCCCATAGTTGCCGTTCAAGATAAACAGCATCTTCAATCCAGTGCCCTGCGTGAACTTCTGCGAGATCAATAAGGGCAACCTTTGCATCGGATTCCTCGCTTCTACACATCGCATTGGCAAAATGCAAATCGCCGTGTAGCCACTGGTCGATGCGTCTTGCTCGCCAAACATCCATGAGATAGTTTAGTTTTTTCAATAACAAAGAATGCATTTTTTTCCATTTTTTTTCATTTTCAATATGGTTTTCTCGAACGCTCGTCTTTGCAGCCTTCAGGAGTGCGTTCCAGTTTTCGCGCCTGCCCTCTTGATCAACTGGAAACTCAGAAGCACCACTTGTAAATCGAGCAGCAGCTTCGGCAATTCTTGCAATGTTACTTGATTCCCAATGTTTGCCGAGAGGGCCAACAGGGAATCGTTCAATTATCATCCAAGTTAGGTCGTAGCCGTTGAGTTGTTCCCCGCTTTCAAAGAGTTGGGGAACGACACCGCCTGCCTTCTGCATTTTTCGAGTCCAACCAAGTTCTCGCTGGTTGACGGGTAGTTTAATTACTACATCAGTTTTGCCATCATCGCTATCCCAAGTGGCAAATCCAGTCGCAGCACCACCACGTTGCCAGTCTGTGCGGAACCAATGGATTTCGTCTAGCCGATTATTTGTTTGCTTTCTCAGGGCTGGTTCGAGTGAACTAGCAAGAGACGATGGGAAACTGCTCTTAGCAGATTCAATCATGCTCGCTTCTCCAGTAGAACTTTCACGTATTTAGAGTAAGGGAAAATTGAGAATGAAGCAAGTCTTTCAACCTAGGGGTTGCCTTTATCGCCTCTAGAACGTAGTTTAGGGGTATGACGAATGCAGGGA
>JACNLR010000112.1 GCA_014381385.1 Planctomycetota bacterium
GGCACTACCCATGTAAATACGTCGTTACCGTTATCAAGTGGCGCGTCAAAAAGTCCATCTGGATAGCAATCTGCACCAGAAGTAACTGTATGGTTACCGCCAGCCCTCGTCCAAATGATTGTGTCGCCACGTCGCACATCTAAAGTACTCGGTGTAAACGAATTGGCATTACCTGTGACGTTAAACGTTTCGGGTTCACTGCAAGGTCCCCAAGCAGCGATGACCTCTAGAAGATCCGTAACATTAACCTCGCCATCTCCATTCAAATCACCTGAGCAACCCGAACATGGACCCCATTGGCTAATCAATTCAAGAACATCGCCAACGTCAGTTGAACCGTTACCGTCAACGTCCGTCGGGCAATCTGATCCTCCGCCACCAAGGCCTAGGTTGTTCCAGTAGATGTTACGCGCTTCGTGCACGACATCTGCACCGTCAAACCATTGCACATTCACGAGCGTTTCAATACCTTGCCCTGCTTCGACTGAGTAACTACCAAGTCTGTGACCTAGTGCAGTACCAGCTCCCATGGATGCCATTGGGTTATCTGGAATAACAAACCAAAGTCCGTTGTCCATACTCAGACCAGCGTCACTGTTAAAGCCAACGCTATCAAAGCCAAGGAGTAGAACTTCGCCATCTGCTGAATCGTCTCCACCAATTGTGACAAAAGAGTCGTACACAAGTTCGTTGCCAAAGATTGGATCAAGGTTGCGGTCGTGCGGCACATCTGCGCCATACACGGATTGGTGTAATGCTACAGGTGTAGCGCTGCCATCAAACTCAGCATTGGACCACAAACGTAAATCTAATACGTCAGCATTTTCGCCAAAGATAGCGACCATTCTTGTATTGGGATCTGAACTTGGGAAGAACAAGTCGTATGTTTCCATTTCTTGTCCGTCGTCTTTTGACCATGTTCGAAGTTCATAATTCAACTGGTCAGTGCCAGCACCACAAGTAATATCAACGCAGTTCGTATTGTCGCCAAACCAAGTTCCACCACAATCATTTAAGAGTGTGAGTGAGCAGTCAATACCTACGCAACATGCACCCAGTGTACACCCTGTAGTTGCACAGTCTGTTCCGTCACCTGCGTAGTCACCACCTGCGTTTGTACAAGCTAGTTCTTCTTGGTCACTGCACACACCACCAATACAGCAAGCTCCATGTGGATCAGAACAATCTGCTGTTGCGCAGGTTGTACCATCACCTTGGTATGTACCGCCACCTGCGTCGCAAGTGGCTTCATACGTGTCAATACATTGGTTGCCAACAATACAGCAAGCGCCCAACGGTGCGCCGTTTGAAAGGCACGAAACAGAGTTAGCATACGAAGAAATTTGGTCCCTTGATGCTTGTATAAAATAATTTGCGCATTGAATAGACGGGTACATCGTGTTATACGATGGGCTTTCTTGATGGTCTGCATTCCAGTTGTGGCCCAATTCATGTGCAGAAAGGTCCGTTGTACAACCGAAACTTCCACAGCAATCAGATTGCACCAAACTATAAGCTGAAGATGTATAACAAACTACGCCAAGCCAAGCAATGCCAATCGTTGTCCCAGTGTTTTTACCTGTAAAGAGGTGAGCAACATCTCGCTGAATACCGCCTTGGTTACTGTTCCATTCGTTTCTAAATTGATCAAGAAGAGTTCCTGCATCGCTAGAAGTATACGGATCATTTGAGTTATCTCGAACAATAATCGTCGTTATCTCATGCCTTAAATTAACTTCACTTTCGTACTGTTGGTTCACAGAGTTTATGACTTGATTGATTCTAGATTCTGTATTGCTGCCCCAATCTTGCCAATACTCATAGTCCGTATCACAACCAATTTGCGCTATCTGTAAACCCCCACCGCGGTTTTCATGATCTGATTCATGGTAGTGCGCAAGCATCGATAAAACGCTACCGACCTGCATCTTGTCGTTTGCACCACAAACACCCTCAGAAGCAATAATGTCATCGCCACGGTAAAACGCATATAAATCTGATGGTGCGTTTCTAAGTTTTGCACCAACCGGTTCCATCCAATATTCACTGCCATCCGCTAAATTTATACGAACGTATAAACCATCTGGCATTAGCGAACCAGCAACTCTACTACCCTCTATCTCAGCGATAGTTCCGCGAAGTGTACGAACTGGCCCAGGTGCAACTTCATACAGTTCACCATCTTCATTTGTCATAAATACAGAATACAAATCTGAACGAACAGAATGTGGCTCAAGTTCAAGTGTATACGTTGCGTTGTTAATTGGAATTGCAACAGTAATTGGACGATTTGGGACGTCGTGTATTTGCAACGTAGTATGCCAACTGTTTTCAAGGTTTAACACGTTATTAATCTCGCGCTGTGTCCTGCTGTCATCTGAAATGCCTTTGGGACCTGCGTGGAGAGCAGTTCCAAGCGATAACATCGCACACGTGGCTACAAGAATCTTACGGGTTGCTGAAAATGGGAATGTCATGAACTCTCTCCTGCTAAAATAAGTTTGATTGACCCCACCATGGAGCCAGTACATATATATTCGTCTACCTAAGCCAACGGTTGCGGCTGATTAACCGCAACCGACTAAAAATGTCCCCTTCGATATGCAAGAGTACCGATTTTACTGCCAGATACCAGTAATAAATAGTAAAAAAGGTAGTTTTTTACAGAACAGAGCAGTATCGGTAGTGTGAATTGTCATTTTTATTCAAAATGGGTACTTTAAGTACTATTTCCCGCTAAGAATCTAACTTCCTTCAATAATAAACAACCTCGGCGAGCATAGTGCCCGCCAAGGTTAGGAGGAGAGTAATGAATATAGTACTTCGTGCCTTGGTACTCGTGGTAAACGGTTTGGAACGACTTGTATTGCATCTCTTTTAACATGCCATACAGCGTACGACAATGTGGTTCTCAATTCAGTGGCTGAACCCCCTTGACCGGCAGCAAGTCCATGCTAAAATCCCGTCTCCCAATTGGGGCGGTAGCTCAATTGGTTAGAGTACCGGCCTGTCGAGCCGGATGTTGCGGGTTCGAGTCCCGTCCGCCTCGCTTAAAAAAACACGGCTGCTTTGCAGGCGTGTTTTTTCTTATGCTCCTCAGAAAATAAACGACCCGCGGGGTTGTTTATTTACATTCAGCCCAGTTTTTGCCAATTGAAGCGTCGGCAACAAGTGGAACATCAAGTGCCATCGCAGACTCCATCACATCAACAAGCAAATCGCGTACCGATTCCGCCTCAACCTCGGGCGCTTCAACTACAAGTTCATCGTGAATTTGCATGAGAAGTTTTGCATTTGGAAAGGACACCGCAAGTTGACTGTGCACAGTATTCATCGCAACTTTAATTAAATCTGCTGCACTCCCCTGCACAACACTGTTAATCGCCACGCGTTCTGCAAGCGCCCTTTGCTGCTGATTGGCCGCATGGATTCCGCGAATCTGACGTCTTCTATGTTTAATGGTTTCTACGTACCCAAGTTCTTGTGCTTGCGCCACACACGTTTCAAGAAAAGAATCAATCCCAGTAAAGCGAGATTTATACTCGTCTATTATTTGCTCTGCTCGTTCCGGTGTGCATTGCAGTTGCCGTGCAAGTCCCCACTTCGTTATACCATACACAATGCCAAAGTTCACTGCTTTAGCAGCAGATCGTTGGTCATCCGTGACCTCTTCAATAGCAGTATTAAAAACTTCTGAGGCAACTGCTCTGTGAATATCTTGGCCTTCGCGAAATGCCTGTAGCAACGCTTCGTCACCACTGAGGTGTGCAAGAATGCGCAGTTCAACTTGCGAATAATCTGCAGCAACAAAGAGGTTTCCCTCTTCAGGCAGAAAACCCTGCCTAATTTTTCGACCTATTTCCGAACGTATCGGAATGTTTTGCAAGTTTGGATCGCTGCTGCTGAGCCGACCTGTTGATGTTCCTGTCTGGTTAAAAGAAGCATGGATTCTTTTAGTTTTAGGATTAATAACTTCAACAAGCGAAACCAAATACGTATTTACTAACTTCGTTAATTTTCGATACTCGAGTATTAGCGAGGGCAACTTGGTTTCAATGTCTGGATCACTTGCTAACTTTTCCAATACCTCTACGTTTGTAGAGTGGAACGATTTTCCGCGTTTTATTGGTTTAATCCCTAATCCCTTTTCTTCATCAAACAAAACTTCTGATAGTTGTTTTGGTGAATCTGGATTAAACGAAAAAGGGGCAGCCTCTTCGATTTCATTTTTAAGTATATCAATTCGCTTGGCAATATTTCGGCGTTGAAGATCAAGCTCGCTAGGGTCTACTTTTATCCCTGCGATGCGCATCGCTGCCAAGACTCGGACTAACGGCATTTCGACTTCTTCGTACAACGACCGTAAGTCGTCCGTTAATTGTGGCTCAAATGCGTCCCAAAGTTGGAACGTAATATCTACGTCTTCTGCAGCGTACGGACATGCATCGATAATGGGTACTTGGTTAAATGAAATCTGCGACTTCCCAGTTCCAATTAACTCCTTAATGGAAATACATTCGTACTCAAGGGTGCCTAGTGCAACTGCATCCATCGAATATCCCGAGCGCGATGCGTCCACAATCCAAGCAGCTATAAGCGTGTCATGAAGCTGCCCCCTTACTTGTACGCCAGCATTTTCAAGAACCACCAAATCGTATTTGATATTGTGGCCAAGTTTTGCAATTTTTTCGTTTTCGAGCAACGGTAGGAGCGCTTCGATGACGACCTCCTGCTCTAGATGATCCTCTGGACACAATGTAGGAATGTAGGCACCATCACCAGCACCCACTGAAATTGAAATGCCGCACAACTTAGCTGTCATCGGATTTAAACCGGTGGTTTCGGTGTCGATAGCAATGGTTTTGACCTTGCTACATTTCTTCACAAGTGCTGCAAGTTTTTTCTTCGTGTCGATGAGCTCGTACCCAGCACTGTACGCTGGGTGACTTCTATCTGGACCCATATCAAACAGTCCGCCGAGTATGGGCTTATCCTTATTAGTCGTTTTCTTTTCTTTGATTTCTTCAACGGGAACCGCGGTGCCACTTGCGAGTGTTTTTACTTCTACAGGAAATCGGTTAAAACCAAGACCCTTAAAGAGTTTTGTAATCTCAGGAACTTTCCACTTAGTGCAATCTGAAACTGCGTCTTTAAGATCAAAATCAATTGCAACATCTTCCTTGAGAGTTACTAATTCCCTGCTTACTTTTAGTTGTTTTTCGAAGGCAAGTAAGTTTTCTTTGCGCTTTCCTTTTATCTTGTCAATGTTTTCGTAGATACCCGCTAACGAACCAAACTCCATGACCAATTTCGCCGCTGTCTTTGGTCCAATTCCCGGTACTCCAGGAATGTTGTCGCTGGTATCACCCATCAGAGCAAGAATGTCCCCCACCATCGACGGTGGTACGCCCATATCGGGTGTCTTAAAAACATCATCCGGCGATACCGTTCCTTCCTTATGCGCATCATAGAGTTCTACATGCTCGTCAATCAATTGCGTTAGATCTTTGTCTCTTGAAATAATTCGGATATCCAAGTCCGGCTGTTCATTTCGCATACGTTTTACAAGCGAAGCAATAACGTCATCCGCTTCAACTATAGGTTCGCCAAGCACCGGTATCTCGAGTGCCTCAAGAATCTCAAGACAGCGATCCACTTGCGAGCCAAAATCATCTGGCGGCGGTTCTCTGTTTGCTTTGTACTGCGGGTCAATCCCACATCGAAACGATTCATCGTCACCGGCAACATCAATAACAACAGCAAGGTGCTCTGGTTTTTCTTCTCGTAGTAACTTAAGTAGCATAGAAGTAAAACCATACACCATGTTCGTTGGTTCCCCAGTGACGGGGCTGCTCATTGGTGTTCGTATTGCGTAATACGCACGGAAGAATTGTGCATGCCCATCAATAATGTAAAGCGATGACATTACGTGCTGGCCAGATTTCTCATGACATTTTCAGTTGCAGCATCTAACTCCTTACCACGCCTTTGCATGACCAATTTTGCAACGTCAAGAAACTTTTCAATGCGATACATTCGCTCACCTGCATCCGTGACCCAAGCGAAACGTTTTGTTGGCGATGGTGTTTGCATTGTTGTTGCGACCATAGCGCCAGTGCCAATCAAAGTACCTGTCATAATTCTTGAGCAAATTGCGAACTTTGCGTGGTCACCAACGAAGCAACCAACGAATTGCCTGCCAGTTTTATGTCGTTTCCCCGCGAGATCAACCAAGATGACGTCTCCATATGTATTAAGCAAGTTTGAGTTTACCGTTCCCGCACCAAAATTTACCCACTCGCCAACAACGCTATCGCCAAGATGGCCATCGTGTGATTTATTTGCAAAGCCTTGAAAAATAGTACTACCAACTTCGCCGCCAACTTTGCAATGCGGACCAAGCGCCGTATTTGGTTTAACAAGAGCTCCATCGGTGATAGTGCAATGTTCACCAATCCAACAAGGGCCACAGATTACCGCGTTTGCTCGTATAACTGCACCTTCTTCAATCCGAATTGCGCCCCTGCTTGCGTCCAGAACAACGCCCGGAAACATCTGCACAGAGTGGTGTACATCCACGTGGTACTCGCCATACGTTTTGGCTTGGCACACATCGCTACCTAGGGGCTCTGCGTGCTGCAAATCGCGTGCTAACAACTTCGGCAAATGATTCAGGACATCCCAAGGGGTCGCAATTGTTGGATGTTCAACTACAGCAGCTTCCTTACCCTCAACGCGAAGAAGACCAGTCCTGTTCGTAATCATTTGGGCTCGCAATGCATCGTCGCAAAGAAAACCAGAAGGAGCGCAACCCATTTGCTGTGTAAGGCGTTCGAGGGTAGTAAGCCCGCCTGTTCGTTGTTCAAACGATGCTCGCAAATCTGATAGCGGTGCGAGTGATTCTTGAAACTCATCTTTGATGTACCAAGTAGTCATAGCCGTATTATCTCCAAGTTGCCCTGCGTCCTGTTGGTGAATGGAATTTCCAAATGCCAATTGTTGACAAAAAACACCATCCAAGTGGTACGGCAAGCAGACCCGTATAGATCGCTGTTCCAAAAAGTTTCGCGAATTCTCCTAAACCACCGCCAAGTGCAGCTGGATTCCAAGGCATAAAACCTCGCGTAATGAGAACAAATGCCTGTACCGCCGCAATAACGAATACTGCTCCAGATGTAAAAAACGCAATAGTTAAAATTCGGCGTCTAAAAACGATGTTTCGAACTTTCAAAATAAGCAAGGTCGTTACGACAAAACCCAGTGCGTGAGGTCCAATAAGATGCGCACCACCACCAAGTTGCCCATGCCCGGGTGATAAATCAACCAGAATACCAAGTGCTAAAGCGACAATGAGAGCGGTTGTTTCCGGTGCAAAAAGTGCAATGCAAACAACAAGGCAAGGCACAGCTTGTGGCGTTATAGAACCAGTGGAACGTAATGTGAAAATACCTGCGAAGCTCGAATCAAAAGCGAGTGCAAGAATAGTTGCAACAACAAGAACGATACCGTTCATTGATCACCTCTCGCTTCGCCTTGCCCAGTACCTAGCACCACAACTTTTGAGTAATCGCGGGCTCGCCTTCTGGGTAACACAACTATTTCACTGCGAAGCGGTGCTTCGTCAAGTTGCGATACGCTTGTAACAACTCCAAGCACTAGACCGGCGCCAGAAATAGGCCAAGAAGGATCATCGAGCACCACTAAATCATCCGCTTGCACGCCGCGATTCGCTTGCACCTGCGCAGTAAAGAATCCATCACTCGACGGTTGTAATAAAACTTCGGCAAGTAAAGGGGGACGACTGCCTGTCAATGGATGTGCTGGAACAATACCCGCACGAATAAAACCTGAATCTTTGTTACAAGAAGGCAACAGGCTAACGCGCGTCATGCCTACCCTCGCAATGCGACCAACAATGTCCCTTCCAACAATCGCGACGTCGCCAGAAAGAATACGATCTGCAACGCCACGAGATAGTTTCAATTCCACTTCACCAGAAGATTCCTCTGGCCTATGCCCAATCAAATCAAGTGCGAGAACAACCGGAGGCATAGCGTTCCGCAGTGCAGATTCTGGAAGTGATTGCATCATCCGAAGTTGATCTGCGAGTTCGGTTGCTCGCAACATTTGCGAATGATACAACTGCCTGTAGTGATCTCGCTCTGCAACTGCTAAGTCGTTTCGTTCTTGCTCATCTGTTGGTAAGTCCGCAGGCTCGATGGCTGGGCGAACCCATCCCTTAACCATCATCCCAACATGCGAGATCGGTGTAACGGGTACGCGGACTAAATCCGCAACATCGGTAGTCCAGCCCAACCATGATGCTGGAAACATCGAGAAGCAAACAGTTATAACGATTGCTATCGGCAATGCTTTAGCGCGGTTACGAAATGTTCCGTAGTTGCTCATTGAAGAGAAGAGCTACACAATCTTATCAATCATCCATATCGGATTCAAGAACTGCTTTCCAAAGTTCAAGGTTCTCTAGATAAATACTCGTCCCCTGCGCAACGCAAGTCAGCGGGTCGGATGCGATTGAAACGTCAAGGCCAGTTGCTTCTGAAATAACAACATCAATGCCTCGTAAAAGTGCACCGCCACCTGCAATCCAAATCCCATTTTCAACGAGGTCCGCTGATAGTTCTGGCTCAGCCCGTTCAAGCGTACGCTTTACAACTTCAATAATTGCTTCAACCGGTTCATACATCGCTTCGCGAATTTCTTCACTTTTCACGGTTTTTTTATCTGGCATGCCTGTTATGTTGTCTCGGCCACGAACTTCGATAGTCGTTTCTTTTTCCATAGGCGATGCGGAACCAACTTCAATTTTGATGCGCTCCGCTGTCTGCTCACCAATTGTTAAACCATGATTCTTTTTCATGTAACTGATTATGGATTCATCCAAGTCATCTCCAGCAACTCGAATGGACTCGCACGTTGCAATATCACCGAGTGACATGATTGCAACTTCAGTTGTACCGCCACCAATATCAACAATCATCGAAGCTGTTGGTTCCGCAATGGGAAGTCCTGCTCCGATTCCTGCGGCCATTGGTTCTTCGACCAGATAGACGCGTCTTGCTCCTGCACGTTCTGCAGAATCTAGTACAGCACGTTTTTCAACGGCTGTAATTCCAGATGGAACTGCGATAACAACACGTGGACCGATTACACGGCCTTTGCCACTTACTTTCCGAATAAAATAACTCAGCATTGCTTCTGTTATCTCAAAATCACTTATCACACCGTCCTTCAAAGGGCGTATTGCCGTTATTGATCCGGGTGTCTTGCCGAGCATTTCTTTTGCACTGAAACCTACTGCGTTACCGTTATTGAGCACTCGATTCGTCCCACGCTTTACGGCAACAACAGATGGTTCATCCAAAACTATGCCCTCGCCCCGAACACAGACAAGTGTATTGCATGTCCCAAGGTCAATACCCATATCAACACTAAACCAACTTAATAACTTGTCAAACACGATGTAAGCTCCTCATTACTCGTAGGTTCTAGACGCGAACTCTCTACCTTGGGGATGATACGGGAAAAAGGAGAAGGCTATTGCATTTTTCTCAGGGGACAGTCCACCCTTTTCTCAATGGGGACTTTTCGAAGAGAAAGCGTGGTTCAATGAAGTAAGCCTAACGAAGGCAGCCTTCGTGGAGTCCTGAGAATGTGGGTTTGTGCGTGGAATTGTGAATCAGCGTAAATCGACGAGCTTCATGGCACCACCTGGGGTGCTGTCGAAGGAAGAATGCTCCATATTAACGAGCACCATCCACGCCACGCCCATCGCCATAAGTAGAGTAGCGACAACGAGCAGGACAGTGAAAACGTCAGGAGGAGCTTGTCGATTTGCTGTGGAAGGATCAGGTGTTGACATCATCATCAATTCCGCCCCTGCACTGCTGAAACCGTGACACCAGGAACAACAAGACCCCTTGAGGAATCCTCAAGCGTAACGCGCCCGATTGAACGGTTGATATCGACCTTTTCAACTTGCAACCGACCAAGAAACGTTCCATCCTTGCCAACTGTCATAATCCAGCCCTTTTTAACTCCATCCCGTGAACCAGCGTTGATCTCAACAAGGACATCATCGTTGCTACGAGAGACAGTCAAAACTGTAGAGGTTAATGCACGGTCTGGCGCTATACCTGTTTCAACGACCGAAGTCGAAGCTAACGCTCCGTACTTCGAAAAGTATGAATCCAACTGCACTTGCAGTGTGTCGAGTTGTTTTTCTATATTGTGGCGTTCTTCTTCTGCTTTCTCTTTTCCACGATTCGCTTCCTCTTTTGCAAAATTAGCATCATTGAGCAAATCTTCCATCTCCATGACTACCCGCTCAGCAGAGACGAGTTCATTTCTCAAATCATAGTTTTCTGAGACAAAGCGTTGTTTCATTTCGCTGTTCACCTCGCTTGCACTCAACAACGCTTGTAAATTTGCGTTTGATTGTGCGAGTTGTGCTTCAAGTCGGCCAACTTGTGCTTGGAGTGTTTCGATAGTGACTCGCGTATTGGATTGGTCCGAACGTAATGTTCCAATAACGGAGTCCTTCGCATCGAGTTCTTTTTGCATTTCGAGTCGCTGCGTTGAAAGGGTGTGCTCCGCATCGTTCGCTCGAGTAGTCGCCACTACTCTTTGATCGTCTGCCTCGCGGTACTTTGCTCGGTAACTACTTTCATTTGTAGTGTATGTTGCAACAAGTGGAACCATTGCTACTGCAAGTAATGTAACGAGTACGATAAAAATTTTAGTCAGAATATGCACGAGTAAACCTCTTACTTCTACGACCTATGAACTAATTGGAGGGGCTACATTTGCCTGCAAAGATATGGAGTCCAATACGGTCTAATTAGGGGGCTAGTTTTACCCCGATATTGACCAATTGTCAATGCGAAATCGCCAAAGAATCCTTGTTATTGATACGAAGAACGGCTCCTGCAGCAGAAATCTGCACTGATGGGTCAATATCTTTGAGCATTAAGGCTAGTGGACCCAAGGAAAGCCTATTGCCTTGTACGCCAAGTGCGGTGGCACATTGAGACCGAATGTGGGGCGAAGCGTTCGAAGAAAACTGCAACACTGTTTCCAAGGGCATTCGGTTTGGTGAAATCTGTGCAAGGGCTGTAGCTGCTACCAAACGAATTTCGTCTGGGTATCTTTGTGGGGTCATCGTTATCCCTTCAAGGGTAGATATAACTTC
>JACNLR010000036.1 GCA_014381385.1 Planctomycetota bacterium
CCAAAGGAGTCTGACCCCAAAGGAGTCTGACCCCAAAGGAGTCTGACCCCAAAGGGGTCAGACTCCGTGGAAGCCCCGAAAGAGTCGGGAATCGGGTACAATGAGGGGCGCGGAGAACCGCGTAAAATAGCTAAATAATGGGGATATGCAGAAAGATTTCATGACAACCACTATCCAACAAAACCGACTCAAATTCGAAGCAAATGACGCGGGAATAGTGACACTTTGGCTCGATGGAGGTGAGCGGTCGGTAGTCGTGCTTGACCGGATTCTCATCCAGAAATTGCACGCAACGCTTGATGCTATTGAGCAACTCGAAAATATCAGTGGACTCATCTTGCGTAGCTCTAGTGACCGCGTATTTGTTGCTGGCGCCGATCTCGAGGAAATTGATTCCCTCGACGACCACGCACTGCATGCATACCTTGCTTTTGGAACAACTGTTTTTAGCAAGATAGCGGCGCTCCCTTGCCCAACCGTTGCTTGCCTTAACGGAGCAGCACTCGGGGGTGGGCTTGAAGTTGCAATGCACTGCGACAGTCTCATCGCTTCAAAAACAACTGCAAGCGGCAAACCGTATGCAATTGGTCTGCCAGAGGCGGGTTTGGGAATTTGTCCCGGCTGGGGCGGCTCACAAATGTTGCCTGCGAGAATGGAGCCTTCGGCTGCAATGATTGCAACCGCAACCGGCGCACCCTTTATGATTTCAAATCTACCAAGTGGTCTAATAGATGTCCTTGTTGATACACCAGAGCAACTGCAAGGGGCTGCAGAATCATGGTTGCAAAGCCAAAAAGCAACAAGCACAAAACCAAAAGCAATCGAATCAAAACAGGGCGATACCTACAAAGCAGCGCTTGAAATTGCAAAAGCGGACATACAACAAACCGAAGCTTCAGACGGAGTCTTCAAAGCCATTGACACTGGAATCCACGAGGGTTGGAACGCCGCTGTCGCAGTTGAGCAGTGTGAACTGGTACGACTCCGAAATACAACCGCCGCTCGAGAAAAACTCGATGCATTTTTATCTAAAGGATAATTTTTACAATGAGTAAATCAGACCTTGCTAGCCAACTTAAAAACGTATCTGAAAAAGATCGCAAGCAAATTGAAAACGCGCAAGAAATGCTTGGTCCCGACCCAGAAACAATGGGATTTATCAAGAATATTTACTGGGGAAATCTTCGCCAAGACATGATTTTCCCATACCCCGAAGAGTCTAAAGAAGAACGAGAGCGATGCGACAAAATGCTCGAGGAACTCGACGCATACTTTCGCAATGAGCACCCTGCTGTAGAAATTGATCAGAACCAAGAAATCCCAGAGTGGGTCGTCAAGCGCTACTTTGAAATTGGTGTCTTTGGCATGATTGTTCCAAAAAAATACGGTGGACAGGGCTTTGGTGTTACAAGTTACAACCGCGTCCTAGAGCGAATCGGCCGCTCATGCGGTTCGTCTGCGGTCATGGCATCCGCGCATTTATCAATTGGTTGTAACGCCGTTACGCTGTTTGGTAGTGAAGAGCAAAAACACTACTGGCTACCAAAAATTGCGAATGAAGCGCTCAGCGCATTTTGCTTATCTGAACCAAATGTTGGTTGCGATGCACAAGGCCAAGATACGTGGTGTGAACTTACGGAATGTGGAAAGTATTACATCATCAACGGTGAAAAGAAATGGGCAACATCAGCTGCGCAATCTTGCATGTTTACCGTGATGGCAAAATACAAAATGACCGATCCAAAAACAGGTAAAACAAAGGAAAAATTTAACGCACTAATTGTTTCTCCCGACATGGAGGGCGTGGATATCTTTTCCCGCAATCGCTCCAAGTGTGGCATTCGAGGAACATGGCAAGGTCGCGTCAGGTTTACAAATGTAAAAGTCCCGCGTGAAAACTTGCTGCACAAAGAGGGGCAAGGAATTGTGCTCGCTTTAACCTGCCTAAACTGGGGAAGGTGTACGCTCGCAGCTGGTATGGTTGGTGCAGGCGCAGCCGCGTATGAACAAGCAGTTAAGTGGGCGCAATACCGATACCAGTTCGATCGACCGATTGGCGAGTTTGAATTGATGAAGGAACGGCTAGCCCGAATGGGCGCATTCGTCTGGGCAATGGATGCAATGCTTTACATGACAACAGGCATGGTGGACCGCGACGACGAAGACATCATGCTTGAAACCGCTGTCTGTAAAGTTTTCTGTTCTGAGTACGGATTCCGGTGCACAAATGAAGCTATGCAAGTCATGGGCGGCGAAGGGTACATGACTGAAAACGAAGTCGAAAGACTTTGGCGAGACTCACGCATTAACCCCATTGTTGAGGGCGCAAACGAGGTAATGCATAGTTTTGTATTTGCGTACGGCTCAAAACAACTTGGCGAATACATGCTTGGCGTAAAAGCGGCTCCGCTTAAAAACTTTGGCGCAGCTTTGAAAATCGGAATGGAACTTTTCCTTGGCGCAAGGCGATCTGCTCCGAAAATTACGATGGTTGATAATTCACTTCGTGCAGAAGCGCGAATGCTTTCGGAACACATCCGAGAATTTTCACACCAAGTCAAGTTGATGTTCAAAGAAAAAGAAGAAGCCCTAATTACAAACCAAACAACACAGTGTCGTTTAAGTTGGATTTCCATTTGGATTCATGCAATGGCATGTTCCATTTCAAAAATGGATAAATGCATCCGTGATGGACTTGATCAAAAACAACTCGACCACGACCGAGCAATGCTTGATTACATTATGAACTACGGAACATATAAAATTAATGGATGGCTACGCGCACTGCGCGAAAACCCAGATGCAATAATGCTTAGGGCCGCCGACAAGGCTTGGGAATTCGGCGAAAGCCTTCCAAATGCCGACTACTACATTCCAGAAAGTACACCCGATATGGATGTCCGCGGAACCGGAAAGGTATGCGACCAAGAAAGTGTCAAACAGTTTGGCGCGGGCTCCATGTACGCCCAACAAGAAGAAACGGCTACAAACTAATTAACTTACGATATACATACTATGCATGACAACGACTCCATTTTTGAACAACTGCTCGACCGAGGTCACGAACGGCTTTGCTTTCACCATGACGAAGAGACTGGCTTAAAAGCAATTGTTGCTATTCATTCAACTAAACTTGGGAACGCACTTGGTGGAACTCGAAGGTGGTATTACGAATCTGAAGCAGATGCTGTATACGATGTTCTCCGTTTATCAAAGGGCATGACGTACAAGGCTGCGGTTTCTGGCTTGCCAATGGGCGGCGCTAAAAGTGTCATCATGCTCCCACATCGGAAACACCCTAGAACTGAACAAGAAGCAAGGGCAATGGGGAAATTTGTTGACACGTTCAATGGTGCATACATCGCAGCAGAAGATGTTGGTGTTGATACACAGTTTATCGATTGGATGGCAGCGGAAACTCCCCATGTCATGGGGGGCGAAACCGTTTCGCGTGGTGGTGATCCATCGCCGTGGACTGCTCTTGGAACTTTTCATGGCATGCGAGCATGCTTAATTCACTCGGGACGCGGGGAAGATTTTTCGGGCGTAACCGTAGCCCTGCAAGGCGTAGGTCACGTTGGTCAGAATTTATGCAAGTTGCTCACCGACGCTGGTGCAAATGTTCTTGTTGCCGACATCAATAAGGAGTGCGTTGATTACATTGTTGACACCTGTGGTTGCACGCCTGTACACGATGCAGACATACTCACCTCTGAATGTGATATTTTGGCTCCTTGTGCTCTTGGTGGCGCAATCGACGGAAGTTGCATTCCAAACTTACGCTGTTCCATTTTGTGCGGTGCTGCAAACAATATCCTTGGTGACCCAGAAGAAGATGCAGTTGCAGTAAAGGCAGCCGGAATAGTGTATGGACCTGACTTTGTCGTCAACGCCGGTGGCCTCATTCACCTTGCAGGCATGCACCTTGGTATGAGCGACGAAGTGTTGCAAGTGAAGAACGATGAAATATTTGATACGACCGCTCAAATTTTGCAACGTGGCGAGGAAATGGACTCCACATACGCTGCGGCGGTTGACATAGCAAGGCAACGTATTTCAGGCGCACGGGAGACGGGTGTCCATGCCGGTTAAAACGATATTTGAAACCAAAATTGAGCATGTTTCCATACTCGATGAGCACGGAAACTTTGACGCACAACTTGGCGGGGGATTAATTCCAGACGACGATGTCGTTTCGATGTATAAACATATGGTTGTCTGCCGTCACCTCGATGAGATTGCATTTAAATTACAGCGGTCTGGTCGAATGGGAACCTATCCTGAAAACAGAGGACAAGAGGTCCCCTCACTTGCAGCAGCATATGTATTGCAAAAAAAAGATTGGATGGTGACCTGTTACCGAGAAAACGCAGGTCTTTTCTGGCGCGGATTACCCATGGAAAAAATATTGTTGCACTGGATGGGCGACGAACGCGGAAACTACATTGATGAATGTAATGTAACACCGCTTGCAATCGCAATAGGTTCACAAATGCTCCATGCTACAGGTCTCGCTTGGGCAAGCAAGTACAAAAAAGACGGTGCAATAGCATGCACGTTCTTTGGGGATGGCGCTACAAGCGAAGGCGACTTCCATGAAGCGGCTAACTTTGCTGCTAATTTAGATTTGCCAGTCGTGTTTGTTTGCCAAAATAACGGCTGGGCAATCTCGACTCCAACAAAACTTGAGTGCTCCGCACCAACTGTTGCCCAGCGCGGCATCGCGTATGGTATGGACTGCGTACAAGTAGATGGTAATGATTTATTCGCAATGGTGAAAGTCGTGAAGGACGCCGTTGACAATGCACGGGAAAACAATCGGCCAACATTTATCGAAGCGCTCACGTACAGACTTGGCGACCACACAACTGCTGACGACGCCCGCCGCTATCGAGATGCAGACGAACTTGCGATGTGGGAAAATCGAGACCCAATGATTCGGTTGCGCAATTATCTAGAACAAAAAGACCTTTGGTCATCCGCAAAAGAAGAGGAACAACTTGCAATTGCGGCAACCACAGTATCGCAAGTTGTAAAAAATGCTGAAGAAATTGACGCGCCGACTGCAAATGACTTTTTCGACTCTATGTATACAGAGCTACCTCCTCAATTACAGAAACAAAGATTAACGTTGCGCACAAGCAGTATCGGTCAAGACCCGTCGCAAATTGAGCAAGCAACACAAGAAGGAGTCGTGCAGTAATGGCGAATCTCACACTTGTTCAATCTATAACACTTGCGCTTATCCAAGAAATGGAAAAAGATGAACGCGTCATTTTGCTCGGCGAAGACATCGGGTTGAATGGTGGCGTATTCAGGGCTACCGAAGGATTATTCCAACGGTTTGGGGGAGACCGCGTTGTCGATGCGCCACTTGCAGAGTCCGGAATTATGGGAACCGCCATCGGTTTAGCGATGGGTGGGCTTCGACCTATCCCTGAAATTCAATTTGAAGGATTCATGGGACCCGCGTTTGACCAACTTACTAATCAGTGTGCTCGCTTTAACAGCCGAACCCGTGGTGGGATAACGTGCCCGCTTACTCTTCGCGTTCCAGTAGGCGGTGGCATTCACGCACCAGAATTGCACAGCGATAGTCCAGAAGCAGTTTACACACACACGCCCGGACTCAAAATTGTGATGCCATCGTCACCATACGATGCAAAGGGATTACTCATCAGCGCTATTCGTGATCCGAACCCAGTAATATTCTTTGAGCCAAAACGAATCTACCGCGCCTTCCGAGAAGAAGTTCCAGAAGACGAATACACCATTCCGATTGGCGTTGCCAGAACTGTGTGCGAGGGCGACGAACTTACAATGGTTTCGTGGGGAGCAACCGTCGTGCAATGCATGAACGCAATTGAAGCCTCGGGAAAATCAATCGAACTGATTGACCTTCGAACGATTTCGCCCATTGATATTGACACTGTTGCAAATTCAGTAAATAAGACAGGTCGTTGTGTTGTTGTGCACGAAGCGCCAAAAACGTGCGGGCTTGGTGCTGAAATTGCCGCTGGTGTAATGGAACATTGTTTCTTACATCTTGAAGCACCTGTGCAACGCGTGTGTGGTTTCGATACCATAATGCCATATTACAAACTTGAACTTGATTACCTTCCAGATGCTCAGCGTATCGGTAAGGCAATTGCTGAAACTCTGGCGTATTAATCAATGGCTACGAAACAACCCTCAGACAAATCGCACTTCATTCTTCCTGACTTAGGAGAGGGTGTCCACGAAGCTGAACTAATCAAATGGCGTGTCGAGGTTGGTGATACTGTTCAAGAACATCAAACCCTTGCCGAAATGGAAACGGATAAGGCGCTCGTTGAAGTACCAAGCCCGTGGACAGGCGTAATCGCTTCTCTCAATGGGAATGAGGGTGACATTATTAACGTTGGTTCTATTCTGGTTAATTACAGTGTTGGTGAGAATGCCACAAAAAATGACGCGCCACCAGATACTGGCTGTGTTGTTGGTGCTGTTGATGACAACATTTCTATTCCAACAAGTTTTTCAAGAACAGAAGCAACTACTAACAAGTGTGGAGATAAGGCGATTGCAACCCCAGCTGTTCGCAGAATAGCAAAGGAAAAAAGTGTTGATATAAACACAGTCACACCAACGGGGCGTGGAGGACGAGTAACAGCTTCGGATGTTGAATCTCATTTGTCTCCAGCCAAAAAACAAAACATTCCTGCTGTGCCAATTGTAGAGCCAGAGTTAGAAGCCACCCCACTTGCAACACGAGTAAGCGTTCCACAAGAAGGCGTCATGGAAAGAATCCCGTTTCGTGGGATAAGAAAGAAAATTGCTGAAGCAATGACGCATAGTTTGAAACAAGCAGCCCACTTTCAGGTGATAGATGAAGCAGATGTCACGCATCTTGACCGGAAGCGAAAGGCACTCGGCGAATTGATTGGCAAGAAGATTAGTATTCTTCCCCTTGTAATGACTGCTGTTACAAAAGCGTTGAAACAACACCCCGCAATGAATTCGACTGTAGATGATTTTGTTGAAGAAATTTTGTTGCACTCCAACATTAACCTAGGTTGTGCTGTTGACACCGACAACGGTTTAATGGTTCCCGTGATTAGAAATGCTGACACGCTCAGTCCTGTACAACTTGCAGAAGAAACTGCTCGGTTGGCGAGCGCTTGCCGAGACCGATCCATTCCACGAGAAGAACTTTCTGGTGGCACATTTACAGTTTCAAGTGTTGGTAGTTACGGCGGCATGTTCACAACGCCGATTATTAACTACCCAGAAGTTGGCATTCTTGGCATTGGCCGATCTAAAGAGCGAGTACTCACCAAAGACGGTACTTTTTATGCCGGACTTGTTTTGCCACTGAGTTTAAGTTGTAACCATCGTGTTGTTGATGGTGCAGAAGCCGCACGGTTCTTGCGTACAATTTGTGAATTACTAGAAAATCCAGAAGAGTTAATACCAACGATATGAATACGACACAAATGACAAGCACTACTGCTGAGTTACGAGAAAAAATTGAAAACAAGACTGCATGCATCGGCATTGTTGGCATGGGGTACGTTGGCCTTCCGCTTGCCGTTGCTGTCTTTGATGCTGGGTACGAAGTTCTTGGCTTTGATGTCGATCCAAATAAAATTGAATGCTTGAATAACGGCACGCCGTACCTCAAGCATCTTGGCGATGATTTTTTAAGAGAACTCGCAACAGCAGACAGATTTAAGGCTACTGACGATCCTGAGGCGTTAAAGGATGCGGACATTATTTTGCTCTGCGTCCCAACGCCACTTGGTGCGCACAACGAACCCGATCTTACATACGTGCTTGAAAGTACAAAAGCGGTTGCGAATGTTCTTCGCAAGGGACAACTTGTCGTTCTTGAATCAACTACATATCCGGGAACAACTCGCGACGAGATGCTCCCCATTCTTGAGGCGTCTGGACTTACACACGGCGATGATTTCTTCGTTGCATACAGTCCAGAGCGAGAAGATCCAGGTCGCAAGTCTGAGTCGACCCAAACTATTCCAAAACTTGTTGGTGGGCTCGACAAAGAAAGCGGCGAAATTGCGTATTCCTTTTACAGCAGAGTTATTCAATGTGCGCACCTTGTTTCTTCCGCAGAAGTCGCTGAGTCGGCAAAACTTCTTGAAAACATTTACCGTTCCGTCAACATCGCACTTGTGAATGAAATGAAACTCATTTTAGAAAAACTCGATGTTGATATATGGGAAGTTGTTGCTGCCGCAGCCACTAAACCGTTTGGTTTTCAAGCATTTTATCCCGGACCGGGCCTAGGCGGTCACTGCATCCCAATTGACCCTTTTTACTTAACATGGAAGGCGAGAGAAGTTGGCATGCCAACTCGATTTATTGAACTTGCCGGTGAAGTAAACCAAAAGATGCCATACATTGTCGTTGATAAAGTTGCTTCTGCACTCAACGACGACGAAAAATCGCTCAAAGGTGCAACTGTTCTTGTCGTTGGAGTTGCGTACAAGCCCGACGTTGACGATGTGCGAGAAACGCCCGCTGTCTTTATTATCGAGGACATGATTGAACGGGGCGCGATTGTTTCTTATCATGATCCACATGTTCCCGACTTCCCAAAAATGCGTGGGCATGATGTAAATCTCTCGTCTGTTTCTCTTGATTCAAACACAATCGGTGGTTACGACGCGGTGCTTATCGTGACCGATCACGCTTGTATTGATTGGGATGTCATTGCGCTCAACGCCTCTCTTGTTATTGACACGCGAAATGCACTGGCGGGTTGCAGCGATATCAGGGCACGTCTCGTTAAAGCATGACGTGGGACTGGACGCTCCTTGACGCTGGGCGCTTCGCCTTGGACGGTGGAAGCATGTTTGGAGTTGTTCCAAAAGCACTTTGGTCAAGATTAGTAGAACCAGATTCTAAAAACAGGATTCCAGAAGCGTGTAACTGCGTCTTGCTTGAAAAAGATGGCCAACGAATACTCATAGAAACTGGGTACGGCGATGGTTGGAATGACAAAGAAGCAGACATGTTCGCTATGAATGGCACTACGATCCTTGACGTCCTCATCGAACATTCAATTACCCCAGACTCCATCAATACTATTATTTTGTCGCATCTCCACTTTGACCATGCAGCGGGCGTTACGTTATTGCCAAACGCAAGGGTAATTGTGCAAAAGCAAGAATGGGAAGATGCAAATGCCAATCGTTCAACAATGAGCCGAACATACCTTCCAAGAGTGCTTGATTCGATACGCAACCGGCTTGAACTTGTTGATGGAGACGTTACCGTTTGCGGTGACATCCAACTTACCCAAAGAATTGGTCACACGTGGGGATTACAATCTGTTGAGTTTAACGATGCTAAAGGCACTGTTTGCTTTTGTTCAGACGTCATGCCAACAACAAATCATGTTGGACTCGCATACTCGATGGGCTATGACATGTTGCCGTGGGATAACGCGCAAACAAAGAAACGCCTTCTTGAGCAATCTCACGCCGAAGACTGGCGATTAATTCTCTATCACGAACCAGATACGCCCGTTGTCACTGTTAGCAAAAACGACAAGGGTCGATTTGTTTTAGAAATTACGAACGACTGTTCATAAAATCGATTACGGTCGTTGCTACGTGTCGCAATTGTTCCTCTGTCAACTCTGGATAAATCGGCAATGCGATTGTCTCGAGTGCGGCCGCTTCGGTCCAAGGTAAATCGCCTTCTTTGCAACCAAGATCCGAAAAACATTCTTGCATGTGCAGCGGTACTGGGTAGTACACTTCCGTGCCAATATCGTTTGCCTTGAGTTGTTCACGGAGTGCATCACGATCTTTCGCTGGAACACGCACACAATATTGATTGTAAATGTGTCGAGCAGGTAATTTTGCGGCAGCGGGAGTTCGCAGTTGGAATCCTTCGCCTGTTAGCGCATTAGCAGATGTTATTGCGCCCGCTTGATGGAACAATTCGTCATATATCGCTGCGTTTTTTGCTCGCGCTTCGTGCCAACTCTCAAGGTAGGGTAGTTTTACACGAAGAACCGCTGCTTGAATTGCATCAAGGCGTGAATTAACACCGGAATACTTGTGGTAGTACTTTGGCTTACTGCCGTGTACGCGGAGAATTCGAAGTAAGTCTGCAAGTTCGTCGTCGTTTGTTGTAACGATGCCGCCATCGCCGTATCCACCAAGGTTTTTGGATGGAAAAAAACTAAAACAACCCATCAGACCGCGAGTACCGACCATGTTACCTTGGGTGTCTTTTGTACCGATTGCTTGTGCCGCATCTTCGATGACTGGAATGTTCAATTCTTTTGCAAGTTCAAGAACACCATCAAGGTCACAACTTTGGCCGTACAAGTGCACAGGAATAATTGCTTTTAGATTTGTACATGTTGCCGCTTTTTCTCGCGTACTTTCAGTACAGATGTTGTACGTTGTGGGGTCTAGGTCAACAAAAACAGGCTTTGCTCCAAGACGGTAAATAGCACCCGCTGTTGCAAAGAAGGTATAGGAGGGGCAGATTACTTCGTCGCCATGTCCAACACCGATTGCCATAAGTGCAAGTAATAGAGCATCTGAACCAGACCCGCAACCAATCGCGTGTTTCACACCAATATACTCGGCAATTTCTTCTTCAAGCGCGGAAACGTTTGGTCCCATGATGAACCACTGGCTGTCCACCACCTCTGCGATTGCGTCAGCAATATCTTCACGCATTGTTGCATGTTGAGCTTTTAAGTCGAGTAATGGAACGGTTGTTGTTGCAACAGTCATGAGCAAACTTCCTCTGTTTTGTTTTGTGTTTCGTGAGTTGGTTGAAGGATTTCACCAACCTCTTTGTATGTGTTACCACATTCCCCGCATTCGTTTGTCTCAGGTAGTGTGTACCCACAGCGGCACGCCCAAGCATGTCGATGCGCTGGAACACCAATCATCAGTGCATAGTCTGGTACGTCTTTTGCAACAACTGCACCAGCTGCAATGA
>JACNLR010000064.1 GCA_014381385.1 Planctomycetota bacterium
ACACCGCACGCCGCTTCGTCGTAATCCAATAACGCACAACAACTTACGTATTTTTCGCCTCTTTATACACCGCTTTTTGCCCTCCCATACTTATTCTCCTCTGAGACTTTTTTTTGGCTGATGCCAAAAAATAGTCTCAGAGCGCAAAAACGGTCTCAGAGGCGATTTTTGGGCTTTAAAAAGTCTCAGAGGAGAATAAGTATGGTTGGGATGCGGATGGCAGCGAGGAGGTGGAAATTGGATTAATTTTGGAAGGGCTCGAGGACGTTGCCGGCCTCAGTAGGGTGGAGCCGAAGCACATTGTCGCCGTTTTCAAGTATCCATTGGTTCGATGCATCGAGTGCAATTCGGACAGTATCAAGTGGAGCCAAGTCATAGCCAATCAACGTAACCGAAGCTACTTCATCCCCGCTTGGATACGCACTAATCGCAACTGAAAGTGGTTTTGTTTCGAGTACCCAAGCAAGTAAAGATTCGATTGCTGGCGTGTCCGCAAGCATTCCATTTGCATCTACCCAACGATCGATTTCGCGTGTCATTTTCACTTCCTTGTTGCCAGTACGAATGACGACTTGTTTCACATCAAAACGCGACACCCCGCTCCCCGTTGAATCAACAAACATTTCAGGAACTGGAAACAACTGCGCAAGTGCTTCCATAGACATTCTAAAGACTACAGGGTTACCAACAACCATGACGTATCGGTCCTGTGATCCTGCCGCAACTCTCCCTCCAATCCAAACTGAAAGGTCTTCACCGTTGCGATTCGTTACAGTGAAAGTAGCCGCTGGAATGTCTAAGCCAAACATTGAAAGGTCGGCTGGCTCATCCAAGACGTACCTACCAACGCGGGCAGCTGCTAATTTACCGACCCACTCCGCCAACATGCCTTGGTCCACCCTCGCAGAAACAGGCTCCTTCATTTCCCACCGTCCATCTTTCCTTTCAAGAAGCAGGCGGTCACCATCTACATCTCGCTCGATACCAGCACCATCTATTGCAAAATTAGGAAACAAGCGAACGTCCCGCCACATTCTGTAATCCATATCAATCACTCGTCGATGCAAGGATTGACTAACAAGCAAAGGCGATTGCCCATCGATTTTTGCATACGCTCTTCCCCCAAGGGTTTTGCGACCTAAAAATACTTTTACAGCGTTATCACCATCAGACAACTCAATACTATTAGCACCCGCTCCAAGCCCGAGCACTTCAAGAGATGCATTGTTTTGTATAACACCTAGCACTTGTAGACCCTGAACACTCTCAATAATTGCCAGCATAGAAGCGGAGTCTATTGCCAATGCAAACGGTGTTACCTGATTCCATACACCATCTGAATTTTCAAATGTAAATGCCTGATCACCTCGTTTGAGGGTAATCAAACGAATGTTGTCAAACTGCACAGCATTTTCTGGAACTAATGTTACAACCTTGCTCATCGTTGACTGCACTGCGACTGTTTGCACGCGTAATGCTAGAACGAGAGAAACAATTGCAATAACAGCCAAAATAATCATGTCACGCGTTTGAATCATCCTCGACTCCTTCGCAGCGAAGTTACTGCCGTAGCGATAAGCAACAACGCAGGTAGACCTAGCACAAGGATTGCAGACCAAGCCATGTAGGACGCAGGAGTCAAGCCACTCACTCGGCTTGATTGCTTGCCAATTGGGCTCGCAGCTATCCAACTATCCAAACCAGCTAGCCATTCAACTGATGCTAGGAGTAACTCGCTATTCCCAGGATTTATCATCGCGATATTGTTTCCCCCAAGGGACATCGCCCTGTCAGCTGCCCATGTCAACATCCAACCCCCCGACCCAATCACAATTGCCCTAGCCCCACCATGATGCTCCACTGCTGTTGCTACTTGCATAATGTGTTGAAGTGGAACTTTTCCCACACTGTCGAGCCCATCTAACTCCCACCTAGCTTCCAACCACTTGTCGGTTGCAGGGGCAATTTCCACGAGTGGTTGCCCTCCTTCGACCTCGATTGGAAACGGCAAGAAAAGTTGCCTTCCGTTTACTGCACGAGCTATTAAATGATCACTTTGTAACTCTGAAATCATTTGCGATTTTAAGACCTCCAACTGATTGGGGCCAACTGCAATTTGCTCAACTAACACCTTTTCAGTATCCGTTCCTACACCAATCGTGCTTGCCAATTCCGCCCATGGATCGCTTTGTCCATATCTTGGTAATAAACTAGGTTGAAGATTGAGCATCACAGGTTCATTTCCAGCAAGCAACCCTGCTGTTGCATCAAGTAGAGACTGCTCACTTGGTGAGGGTACAAGCCCCGCTCGGCTCGAGGGTGGAATCACAACCCAAACTACCTTGCTATCACCGGTATCTGGTCGTTTACTTTTAAAAGGAATCCACTCCTTGACGTTTATTCTGCTGGTTTCTAACAATCCACGCACCGCCCAAAGATCAACATTGTTAGGTCGTTGAACTAAGAGCGACTCCTCTTCGCTATGCATAAATACCACCGTTGGTAGGTTTGTAGATTGAAGAGAACGCATCGCAGATGATAGTATGTGTTCTCCTCGAAAGCGCTGATCGGTTGCAATCGATTCTGGTTTTGACACACTCGTTGGAAAAATCATAGTTGCGGGAATCATCAAGGCTCGAGTTGGAGACATGAGTATCGCGCCTTCGCCTGTTGCCAACTGAGTAGCAAGTTGCCCAAGCTCAAGTTTCCCCAACCTCCGCAAGTCATCATCGGAACGTGCAAGTTGTTTAGCCATATTTTCAAATGGCTCAACCTTTTGCAAACAAACTGATGCTATCGCATTACTTCTTCCGTTGGATAACCACCAAGCAACTTTTGAAAGTTCCTGCGACCACTGGCCGTTTGCTGCAACGAGAATGTCACGGGCAACTGCGATTTGCGGCAACGGTCGGCCTGCATCAACCTGCATCGCTTTCTCAACTTCTTTTAAAATCAAGCCGCCATCATTTCCAAGCAGTGCAAGTGAACTTGTTAGCGTGCGTAACGTTTCTTCTTCTGTGGTCGTTGACGGAATTTTCGCCACAGACTCAACCCATGTTGATGTACTTGCTGCAAACAACATTAGAGTTTTGAACGATTCTATGCCATTGTTGATAGCTGTTTCTGCAGCGATAAGCTCGTCGCCGTAGAGAGTGATCAAATCTCGAAGCATTTGATCATACAATTCAATTGAGTTAGGATCTGCTGGATTAATCCGCTCAACTCGGAGTAATTCTGACTCTTCTTGATACCGTCGTAACACTTCGTCGACTTGACGGAGCATTGACCTTGAAACGTTCGTGTCATCAAGTAAAACCACTATTTTCCAAGGCTTTTCAAGTGTTGAAAGGAGTTGTTTTGATTGATCACTTAGCGTGTATGCACGAGAACCTGTTGCGTCAATTCGCACCCGCACCGAATCGTGCATCGAAAATACGTTTATTGATACGATGAAAACCAAAAGAAGCAAAACGCATATAGTCAAGCGGATAGGCTGCATTGCGAATCGCTTCGTCTTATTAATTGCAAACATTGTTACCCAACCCATCATTATTGTTATCGATAAGAAGTAAACAATGTTAGCGCTGTCTATTAACCCAATTGCGAACTCGCCAGTGCGTAAATCTGGATCTATCGCAAAAATAATATCAGCGAAACGAGTCGGGACATAGTTAGGTAATACTTTAGTTGCAAGTGAAAGCGTAAGCCATAGAAATGTAGTCACGAGATATGCAACCGTTTGCGAAGTCGTACAAGCGGACACAACTAATCCCGTACCTATCACTGCACCGCCAAGCAAAAACAAACCTAAATACCCACTTAATACCGCGCCATAATCTACAGACGCATATAGTTCTAAAACAAAGACAAGTGGAAATGTCGTTGCAAGAACCATACATAAAAAGGCGATCGCAGCTAACGATTTTCCTTTTGCAATCTCAAACGGCGATGCGGGCGAAGCAAGAACTGCTTCCCATGTGCCAACACGTCGCTCTTCTGCGATAAGTCGCATTGTAAGTGCAGGACAAAGGAACAAAATCAACCACGCTGCAAACTCAAAAACAGGTCGCATTGTGGCAATGCTGCTTGGATTTAACACTTGCGCGACAAAAACAATTCCACAAGTCAACGCGAACAATGAAGCAACAATTGCGCCTGTGGGCACAATCATTAAAGACCATAAGTCTCGGCGAGCGGTTGCAAAAATTCTTTTCACGCGCTTACCTCTGATGCAGAGATTATTCGAAGATAATTCGCTTCTAAGGAATCTAACGTAGGCCGTAACAGTCGCAATTTCCCTGCTACCTCGACCACCGTATTTGCAATTGCTTGACCGTCAGTGCCGTGTACAGTGCACCTTGACCATTCTTCGTCGATTCGAATTACATCTGTGCCTTGCAACTGTTCTACAACTCCATGCGGAGAAACTTCTACTACGTACCCATCCTTGCTCGAACGTAACGCAGTAAAGTCGCCATCAAAAACGCACTTGCCGTAATTAATGATTGAAACTACGTCACATGTTGCTTCAACTTCTGCAAGGTTATGCGAGGAATAGAGTATTGCAGCACTTTGAGAAACTTCTTGTAACAATGTTCGGAACGATGCATTTTGCGCTGGGTCTAAACCAGTTGATGGTTCATCAAGCACAACAAGTTTCGGCTTGTGCACTAACGCCGCTGCAAGTGATACACGTTGCCGATAGCCGCGCGACAGCGATCCAATCGGTTTGCGCAATACATTTACAATGTCGCACCGCTGCGCCCAATGTGAAATTGCTTCTCGCCTTTCATCCCCAGATAATCCATACATGGAAGCGGTGTGCTGTAAATATTCTATAGGTAGGAATTCAAGTGGAAGTGGTGCGCCCTCTGGGACGTAGCCGAGCGCTTGCTTGGCAACGCTTGGCGAAATTGAAATATCTGTACCGTGTATAGTCACACTCCCGGAGGTCGGAGCAAGAACGCCACAAATCATTCGGATAGTTGTCGACTTCCCTGCACCATTTGGACCCAACAGTCCACGAATCTGTCCAACTTGCACAGAAAGGTCGAGGGTATCAACTGCCACAGCGCAGCCAAAAGATTTACATAAAGAATGTGTTTGCAGCATGGAAAAAGAGGAATCGTACAAAAGTAAGCGTCAAAAGCGGGAATTTTTACCAAACTACTCTCTTTGTACAGCCAAAAAGGGCAATTCTCCGATGCATTCGTGATTGCATCCCTCAGAATTGAGGGTAGTCTAAGAGTACAGGATTTATATGACACACGAGCGTCAACGCCTTCATATCTCATTTGATGCCTCAATCTCACCCGAGATTAGAGCAGCACTATCAGAACATTTCGAAATAGTCGAATCCGATGGTGTAGGTGACCTCGTCCTTTCCGGTGGCGGCGAGATACAAGCCAAGATAAACGCAATCTGCGATGCGGGCATTGAACTCACCCAGATTGATGCCTCGACTGTGAAATCGCTCAACGTAGCTGAACGTTTACGACTCATGGAAGAGAAAGTAGTTCGTTACGTACACGATCTATTGGATATGGATAATTTTGAAATCCGTCTCCTCGACGTTCGCTCTGGCAATTTAGAGCTTGTCATTGCTGAAAATCTTTTGCCTTTAAAAATCGGCGAAGTAATCCGCGCAGAAGAGATTGATAATGGTATTTGCGGAAACGTTGCAGCTACAGGCAGAAGTTACATCTGTCCAGATGTTTCAAAAGAACCCCTTTACAAGCAAGGTCTTGACTCTGCTTTGTCTACACTCACCGTGCCACTGTGGATGAACGACAAAATTATTGGTGTGTTCAACGCAGAATCAAATACGTTAGATGCATTTGATGAAAATGATCGGCGTATGGCTGAAATATTTGGAAGGTATATTGCAAGTGCAATGCATACGCTTGATCTTCTCGTCATCGAACGATATACAACAAACGAACAAGTCGCAAAAACAATCCTTGATGAACTTGCAGAGCCGTTAAAGGAAATCAACACTCTAGCGAATGAGCTTATAAAAAGCGATGCAACTGTCGGGCAAAAACTCCTCGATGCATCAGAGTCCGTTCAACAGCGACTTGAAGCATGCACAGCTGGACCTCAAACAATCATCGATGCGGACAGGGCAAACTTTATTGAACCAGACTCAAGCATGACAGGTAGAAAAATACTTGTTGCGGACGACGAAGAAGTAGTTCGTGAAGGAGTTGAGGCTGTGTTGCTCAAACTTGGCTGCGTAGTCACCGTTTGCTTAGATGGAACAGAGACAATCGAGCAGCTCAAAAAAGCCCAACGACAGGGAATTCAATACGATTTGATTATTTCCGACATCCGGATGCCCGGATGTAATGGATACGAAGTTTTTACTGCAGCAAGGGAAATGTGGAAGGCACAACCCGTCATTCTTATGACTGGCTTTGGCTACGACCCCCACCACTCCATAATGCGTGCAAGCCAAGAAGGCATGCATACGGTTCTATTCAAACCCTTCAGAACTGACCAGTTAATTGAAACTGCTAAAAAAGCTTGCCGAAAAACCGCAGAGTGTTAGTCGATTTGGGTAAAACCAATCTACAATTCACATGTGCAACAAACAAATACAGAACAATGGACGACGCGAAAACTTTTAGCGTGGATGACCCAACGATTCGAATCAAATCAGATTGACTCACCTCGTCTTATTTCGGAAATGCTTCTTACGCATGTGTTTGGTGGGGAACGAATTGACTTGTATGCAAACGTCGATCGAATCGCAACAGATGGAGAACTCGCAGACTTACGCTCGTTTGTAAAACGAACGCTCAACCACGAACCGGTTCAATATATTGTTGGCAGTACGTGGTTCTATGGATTGCAATTCGACGTCAACTCGTCAACATTAATCCCAAGAACCTGTACAGAAACAATTGTAGATCAAGCGATGCAATTCGCGGACCAATCGCAATCCCCTACCCATATCGCTGATATCGGCACCGGCTCAGGCTGCATCGCGATCACAATTGCTACGCAACGTAAAAATGTGCAAATCGTCGCAACGGATATTGCGAAAGATGCACTCGAACTCGCGCAACAAAATGCTACCAAACATTCCGTGCAAGATCGCATTACCTTTATCCAAGGAGATGGTTGCGATCCCATTTCCACACTCCAGCCATTTAATATTATCTGTTCCAACCCGCCATACATACCAGACGCGGAAATAGCATCTCTTGACCCTAATGTTGGAAAGTGGGAGCCAAATTTGGCGCTTTCTGGTGGCCCAGACGGGCTTTCAGTGCTTGCCCCACTGGTTGAAAACTGCCCGCAGTACCTTGCTGATGGCGGAGTACTGCTGTTAGAAATTGCAAGCAGCATCAAGGGAGCGGTTTTAGAATTAGCTCGGGCAAACCCAGCCCTAAAGGAAACCAAAATCCTAAGGGATCGCTTTGGAGATGATCGCTTTATAAGAGCGGTTAAGTCCTAGCGGCAATGCCACCTCTTCGATAAAATGCACGACCTATGGCATTATTCAATCGCAAGACTACTCCTACTCCAACTACTACAACTGTGACGAACACGAACAGCGTTTTCGATGATTCGACTGAGCATCGAATTCGTGAAATTGGCGGCGCTCTTTTGGAGCAAGCGAGATCAAAAAAACAATCGTGGTTTTCTACCGCTTTCTGGTCTGACAAACTTATGGACTGGGCTATGGAGGACGAAGAATTTAAAATTCAACTCTTTCGGTTTGTTGACACCTTTCCGATGCTCGTTACACCAGAACAAGTACACGAACATCTCGTTGATTACCTGTCGCAGCCAAATGTAAAACTGCCACCGGGTCTTGGTATCGGTCTCAAGGCAGGCGGTCTTGCACAAGGCACAATGACAAAAACAGTCACAAGTCAAATTACAAAAATGGCGAAGCGATTCATCGCTGGTACCGACGCCGCTTCAGCACTTCCTGAACTGCAAAGTATCTGGAAGGAGGGAGTTGCGTTTTCGGTTGACTTGCTTGGCGAGGCATGCGTAAGTGACAGCGAAGCAGCGGAATATCGACAGAGATATTTAGATTTGCTTATAAATTTACCCGAGACTGTTTCTTCTTGGAACGAAAATAAAATCCTTGAGAACGATCATCTCGGTCCTATCCCACGCACGAATATTTCCATCAAAATCAGTTCATTGTTTGCGAACACCGATCCAATAGCGCATGATCTGTCGGTCGATGGATTGTTTAAAGCACTCAAACCAATTCTTGAAGAAGCTGAAAAGAATGGCACGCTCATTAACTTTGATATGGAGCAATTCGAGTACAAAGATTTAACGCTCGATTTATTCATGAAGTGCTGCGATGAAATTAATTTCACAGCGGGGCTTGCTATGCAAGCGTATTTGAGAAGTGGTGATGAAGATGCGAAAAGAATTATCGAATGGTCAAAACGAACTGGAAGAATAGTAACGGTTCGTCTTGTGAAGGGCGCGTATTGGGATTACGAAACAATTCACGCTGAGGAAATGGGCTGGCCCGTTCCAGTTTGGAGCCGAAAGGTTGACACTGATGCCTGCTTTGAAAGAATGGCTGCACTGTTCGTTGCTTCAACACCAAAAACTGTTGAAGAAGGTGGAGTCAAACTTGCTCTAGGCTCTCATAACATTCGATCGATTGCAACAGCTCTTGCACTCCTTGAAAAACACGACCTCCCAATTGAAGCGCTTGAATTACAAATGTTAAGAGGAATGGCGGACCAGTTAAAAGCGGGCGTGCTTGCTGATGGCTTGCGCCTACGCGAGTACGTACCTGTTGGCGAAATGATTCCGGGCATGGCGTATCTCGTACGGCGCCTATTAGAAAACACCTCAAATGAGTCTTGGCTACGCAGCAGTTTTATGGACAATGCAGATGCTTCAGTACTCCTTGCATCTCCACACATACAACACACCGATAGAGACCCAGGATTGCGGCGTATTGAAGATGCACCAGAACGCCATCATTTATCTCCTGCTGTTGAGGGAGTTGGCGATGGTCGTCCGTTCTTCACCGAAGCATATCGTGACTTTTCAATGGTAAATGACCGCGAAAACTTTGCCGCCGCTATAGAAGCATCGACCGTTCCTACTGTCACACTACTAGCTACGAAAGAAGACGCTGAATCTGTTATCACAAGAGCGCATGATGCATTTCCTGCTTGGCGAAACGAAGACCCGCTAGTTCGCTCTGAAATACTTGTCAAAGCTGCAAAACTCATGCGCCACAGGCGTGATGAAATGTGCGGCATCGTCATGCGAGAAGCAGGTAAAACATGGAGAGAAGCAGACGGAGAAGTTTGCGAAGCTATTGATTTTTGTGATTATTACGCAAGGATGGCACCGCAACTCTTCGAATACGAACGGCTCGGCGAATTCATAGGCGAGCTTGATCAACAGTTTTACCAACCACGCGGTGTATGCGCGGTAATTAGCCCATGGAACTTCCCAAGCGCAATTTGTTGTGGGATGACCGTTGCTGCGCTCGTTACTGGCAACACGGTTCTTGTCAAACCTGCGGGGCAAACAACCGGCATCGCAAAACTCATTTGCGAAATGCTGTGGGAAGCTGGCGCTCCAAAAAATGTACTCCAATTTGTTGCAGGGCCTGGTTCCATTATTGGTTCTGCAATGGTGCGAGATCCCCGAGTTGCAATCATTGCATTTACTGGCTCCAAAGGCGTTGGCTTAGATATTCTTGCAGCCGCTGGGCATGTTCCTGAAAATCAGCCTTTCGTAAAGAAAGTCGTTTGTGAAATGGGTGGAAAAAATGCCATCATTATCGATGCGTCCGCAGATCTTGACGAAGCAGTTCTTGGCGTACGGCATAGTGCATTCGGATACCAAGGGCAAAAATGTTCCGCCTGTAGCCGTGTCATTGTTGTTGATTCTGCACATGATGCATTCCTCAAACGCTTAATCGAATCAACACGCACCCTTGTTATTGGCGATGTCATGGACCCAAGCACAGATGTCGGACCAGTCATCGATGCAAAAGCCGCTTCTGAGATAAAACGATATATCGAGATTGGAAAAACAGAAGGAAAACTAGAACTCGCGCAACCAATACCAGAAGGTTTAGAAGAAAAGACAGGGCGTGATTACATCGCTCCACATATTTTCTCTGGTATTTCTCGTGATGATGTTATTGCACAAGAAGAAATTTTTGGACCTGTCCTTGCTGTAATTCGCGTAAAAGATTTTGACGAAGCACTTGAAGTTGCTAATGCAACAGAATACAAATTAACTGGTGCGGTCTATAGTCGGAAACCATCCAATTTAGAAAAAGCAAGGCGAGAATTCCGCGTAGGAAACTTGTACCTCAACCGAGGCTCAACAGGGGCACTTGTAGGGAGGCAACCATTTGGCGGATTCGGCATGTCGGGAGTTGGTTCCAAAGCTGGCGGTTGCGATTACCTCTTGCAATTTGTAGAGCCGAGGGCAATTTGCGAAAACACTATGCGACGCGGGTTTGCCCCTGGTCTATAAACCTATTTGATGTAAGGACTCTTTGGAGACAGAGTGCCCGATACATTTCTCCTCATCTACCACAACGTCTGCTCCAGCGTTTGATAATTCGTTGGCATGAATTGAATATCGTGATCGAGCAACAATCGGAATTGAAGAAGCAAATGCTCGTACTTGTTGAATTGATAGTGCAGCAGAGCGGTGGTCTGGCAACGTGCATACTAGTAACTTCGCAGATCGAACACCCGCATGCGGCGTCTCGTCCACGCAACACAGCTCGCACACCCAGACGTGGAACGGCACACGACGACGAGGCCAATCAGCATCCAAAGCGATCCCAACAGCAGCACCACCTCATCATGCGGGTGCTCCAAGGCTGCGGACGGACAGGCGGGATGGTGGGGTGGGAGG
>JACNLR010000058.1 GCA_014381385.1 Planctomycetota bacterium
GACACGACCCGAACTTCACTATTGCACGTAATCTCTCCTATAAAGTTATCAAAATTAGCCTGCGGGGTTGTTAGAACCATCGTAGGTGCAAGACCTTCTCTGCTATTTTGCGATCCGAGTTCGTACATTGATACAGTTACATGTCCGAAAATCTCACCAGATTCAAGCATCCGTTTTGGAGCATTCGCAATGCCAACGTCTCCTGTTATGAGGATGAGTTTGTTATCTGAAAGAAATATTTCTACTTCAGGTTTCTTCATCTCTATCCAGCCTTCAGGCAAAAGAGGGGGGTTCGGATCAAGGGATTCGAACCTGTATTGGTGTTCAAGATTGCCAAGGGAATCTGCTTTATGAACCCAACCACCTTTTGGTAACTCAATGCCGACATCTGGGGAAGTAAATTCTTTTGTATTAGTTTGATTTGTAATCGGGCTTTGAAGCAGGTCAATTATCTCTTCGCTTTGAACACTCGCTGTTTGTGCTGGTTCTTTATCGCCAAGAGCGAACAAAAGTGTTATGAGTAAAACAGAAAACACCGAACTGATTGCCAGAACAAGGAGGCCGATTCGTTTATTTGTGCTTTTGTAGGGTGATTGCGTATTCATTGCTTCATAGGGATTTTTTTGCAATTTGCAATTGCATGAGACCAAGTTCCCGCAGCTTGCATGAGGTGTTCGATGGCTTCGCGTACTGCGCCATGCCCACCATTAAACGTTGTAATCCAATCAGCAACTGTTTTAACCTCTTGAACGGCATTATTCACCGCAATGGAATAGCCTACGTACTCCATAACAGCTATATCCCCAAGGTCATCTCCTACAAAACAAGTTTGTTGCGGAGTCGCCCCAATTGTTTCTAAAGTTGCACAAAGGTCTGCAATTTTATTTGTACTACCTTGATGGACGTGTTTGATTCCAAGTTCTTTTGCTCGTTGCGTTACGCATGGAGCGTCTCGGCCGCTGAGGAGCATGACGTGGTTGCCTTCTTTTTGCCAGAGTGATATGCCCATTCCATCATGTACATGAAAGGTTTTGTTTTCGATTTGAGTTTGTGTCTCAAAAGAGATGGTGCCATCCGTAAGAACCCCATCTACATCAAGAACAAGGACTGTTATGGCATTGGGAGATTTCATATTGTCAATTGCAACACATCAACAGTGCCGCCACATTGGAGGTTCATTGCAATTGCGGCTTTTACTGCGTCGGAAGCAAGTTCAGCGATATTATCTGTGCGATCGTATAGTGTGTAGACAACACCGATTGCATATTCTCCGCCTGATCCGATCGCATAATACCGGTTCAGTGGCGTGACGCCCAAATCGGATGCGACTGTAAAGATGCCACCTGCATTTGCAATAAGAAATGTAGAGTCTAAATCTCCAAATGGTGATCCTGCTTGGGCGGCCTGATCGTTTACAAAAGTATATTGTTCATGGAGAGCTCTCCAAAAGTCAAGAAAGAACGTGAATATTTTGCGAGAACTCGTAAGGTCTGGTGTTGGCCTTGTAGCAAGAAAGTCATTCAAGATATCGTCGTATACAGCCCAGCCTGCTCCCCCAACAAGTGAATCTCCAATTCTGCCGACTTTCGGTGAACGAGCGTTGTCCTGCGGCATAACTTCGGAATCACCAAACGTAGTTAACGTATCTGCTGCCATGACAACACGGTGGTCTTTTCGAATTGCGACGATTACAGACATGTTATTCAGTTACTACTTTCATTGCGATTAAATCTTGGACATCGATGAGTCCAATTGGAACATTGTCCTCATCTACGATTGGGATTTCATCTACGCGGTATTCAGCCACAAGTTGTTTTGCATCTCGTACTAAAGAAGATGAAGTTAAGCGTCTCGGGTTATGAGTTGCAACTTCGCCGATGCAACGCTCCATTGGATTTGAATCGTCAATGACTAAACGTCGCAAATCGCCGTCAGTAAATATTCCGGTTAAATTGCCAGAGTCGTTTACGAGTAATATGGCACCGGCTCTCCGAGAACCCTGCGCAGGTCTTGCCAAAGTTAATGCTTCGCCGACTTTAGTAGTATCGTTGATTACAGGGAGATTCTCTCCAACTTTAAATCGTATTATTTCAGTAATAGTGCGAAGCCCGATTCCGAGCATACCGCCTGGGTGATGTTTGTGAAAGTCATCAGCGGTAAAATTGCGACGTCTTGAGAGGGCAAGTCCAAGGGCATCGCCTATTGCGAGGGTTGCAGTTGTCGATGCTGTCGGGGCAAGGTTCAGAGGACATGCTTCGGATAAAGATCCGATTGCAAGGTGGACGGTGCACAATTTTGCAAGGGGAGTATCGTCATCTTTTGAAATGCCGATGCAGGGGATACCGTCTGTTCGAAGAATCGCAGCAAGATTTAAGACTTCTTCCGTTGTGCCTGAGTAACTCATGAGGATAACAACATCGTCTCTACGAATGGAGCCTAGGTCGCCATGGACAGCTTCTGCTGGATGAACAACGTGGGAAGGTTGGCCGATACTTGAAAATGTAGAAGAGATTTTTGCACCGATTAAACCCGATTTTCCCATACCACTAAAAACAGCGTGCCCGGAACAATTTTCCAAGATATCTACAGCTTCTGTCCAATGTTTTGCGTGTGATGGATTATCGGTAATCCGGCGAATGACGGATTCAATCGCATCGGTTTCCGCAACGAGAGCTTCGCAGATAAATGCATGTTCTGTTGATAATGCTTGATTTATTTGTGGGCGTGAGGCTTTCATGAAACTATGATGTATATTGTACCTAGAAGGTTCTAGAGTGTGCCTCCAAATGTCTTTGCCCCAAGAACAATTCAGAATAGCGATTGACGCCTTTGACGGGCCGTTAGACTTGCTTTTGTACCTTGTAAGACGAGCTGAAGTTGATATCCATTCAATTCCAATCGCTCAAATCACGGATGATTACCTTGATGTCCTACGGCAGGGTGCCTCGGTAGACGTTGAAATGGCGGGTGAATTTCTCGTGATGGCAGCTACGCTTATTGAAATTAAATCGCGTTCTCTAGTCCCACCAGAGCAGGTCCTTGAAGATGACGAGACGTTAGGTGAGGGAGAAGGCGAAGATCCCAGAGGTGATTTGATTCGTCAATTGCTTTCCTATCAACGTATTCGGACGGCGAGTGAGTTGCTAGAGAAAAGACGAAATATATTTGCGTTACGATTTGAAGCTCATGTCGGAATTGTGAAAGAACAAATTGATGATGTTGAGCCATCCTTAGAACTTGACGATGTGCACATTCTTGATTTGTCTGATGCATATGAGCATATTGCAAGTTCAATTGACTTTACCCAACTCGATGGACATCATGTTGCTTTTGATGACGTTCCGATTGAATTATGCCAAGAAGACTTACTCGAACGGTTAAAGAGTGCGCGTGGTCACCAAGTTTCTCTGCAGGAGACTTTTTCTGGTTTGGCAATTGCGGAGAGAGTTGGCATGTTTTTAGCTACGTTGGAATTGGTTCGTTTGCGGCGCGTGACCGTGCTACAAGACGATGATGCATGTGGGGTTATCCGCATTACATTGTGCGCCGAGACTACTTCCGACGAACAGAATGTTCCAGAGCATTAAATTCCTGCAAGGAAAGATCGCGCCACTGACCAGGTCGTAAACCTTTTAATGCAAGCGGTCCAATATGTGTTCTACGAAGACGCTTGACCGGGTGCCCAACCATGGCAAGCATTCTTCGGATTTGTCGATTGCGGCCTTCTGCGAGGGTGATTTTTAATAGTGTACGATCTCGGTCATGGCGAACAATTTCTATGTTTTTAATTGTGGCTCTTTGCCCTTTTCTGTTGCTGTCGTGCTTCGTATGTGCGTCAGCTAAGAAAATGCCTTTTTGTAATTTTGAAAGAGTTTCTTCGTCAACTTTACCGCGAACGGTAACCTCATACGTTTTACTGACTTTGTGCTTTGGATGTGTTAGCTCATTTGCGATGATGTTATCGTTCGTTAGTAGGAGGAGCCCTTGGCTATCCATGTCGAGTCTCCCGATTGGGAAGATACGAGTACCTGATGGGTGCTTGACGATATCACCTATACATGGCCTGCCCTCCGGATCAGCCATAGTGCAGATGATTCCTCGTGGCTTGTAGTACATGACATAGATGTTGTCTGCATGTAAATTCAGTTTGCGGTCTGCTATTGTTATTCTGTCTGTTTTTGGATTAATCCACGCTGGGAGGAAGTTGATACGAATCCCGTTAACTTTAACCTCTCCAGATTCAATCATTTCTTCGCATTTTCTGCGCGAGGCGATGCCACCAGCTGCCATGACACGTTGCAGCCGTTCGCCTCTGCTTGCATCTTTAAAGGGCAATGTTGGGTCGTAATCGGATTTATCTTGGTTGGTATTCCAGCCCATATTCGCTATTCTAACAACTTGTATGAAGTTCCATTCTATATTTAAGCGATTGCAAGCAGTTCTCAAAAACCCAATTGAAGAACTTTCAAGAGGGGAACGCCTTTTGGTTTATGTATGGCAACTTGTAAAACAGGGCGCTAAACAATTATCAAAAGATAGGGCGAGCATGATGGCTGCCTCACTCACATATCGCACGTTATTTGGGATGCTTCCTGTAACTGTTGTAGGAGCCGGTGTCGCTAAAGCAATAATGGGAAATGAGCGCTTTGAGCTTTTTTTGCACAATGCTATCGCTGCTTTGGGCATGAATCAAGTGCAGTTAGATGGGGCAGAAAATGCAGAAGCGATTACCCTTGGAAGTTGGCTTTCTGACATAGTTTCCACTGGCATGAATATCAACGTAGCAGCTTTGACCTGGATTGGATTGTTGATTCTAGTCTATTCGGCGATAACGCTGCTCGTTGATATTGAACAGAGTTTTAATAGTATTTGCCATCTAAATCGGGGGAGATCGTGGTTGCATCGAATTCCTTTGTATTGGTTTGTATTAACGTTTGGCCCAGTTCTTATGGCGGTTGCTTTTTGGGCAGATACGGTTGCAGGTGGACTTATTGAATCCACTCTGCCATGGAATTGGTTGAGCTGGACTCTTACGCGTGTTTGGGATTTCTTTCTTGGCTGGTTGTGCTTGTTATTCCTCTATCGATACGTACCTACAGTAAAACTAAGATTAAACGCTCTCATGGCAGGGGCATTTGTCGCAGCATTGCTCCTCTTAGTTGGCAAAGAATCACTTGGTCTTTATTTTAATCATGCTCTCTCCCTACAACATATGTACGGTTCATTGGGCTTAGTGCCAGTGTTTATGTTCTGGCTCTACCTTATGTGGCTGATTGTATTGCTGGGATTGCAAATTTCGGCAATAGTACAACAAGTTTCATCTGCCCCCAAATAATCTCCTCTGAGACTTTTTTTTGCAAATTTTCAAATATACCGCTTTTGAGCTCTAAAAAGTCTCAGAGGCGATTTTTGGGCTTTAAAAAGTCTCAGAGGAGATTATTTTGCGACTTCTTTGAAAGAATTGGTAATTGTGTTGCTTTTCTTGGAGAACGCAAAAGTGGAGCACAATTATGACCGAATACACACATATGAACGGATTCAATACAAACAACAGCAAAACGCATCGACGATCCCTATTCGTTGATGTTACATTTGCAAATGGCACAATGACAGCTTGCATCGTCGGTCCTCGGATCGGAGAGCGCGAAGCTTCAGTTGTTTCCATTGCAATAAATAACAAATTGAAGGAATATGGAAGCAAGGTCGACAACTTAGTCCTTGATTTCAGCGACATTCAATTTATCTCAAGTTTAGGTCTGGGTATGTGCATCGATGTACGAAATACTGCTGAAAAATGCAACGCGAACACATCGATTGTAGGGTTAACAAGTCATTTGACAGAACTCTTTGAGATGATGCGACTAGACCGTCTCTTCCAAATAGAATCAGCACAGGCCAATTTCGGTTCAGCTGCTTGATTTAACAACGTTATGCCTAGAGCAAACTCTGCAACTCAGTCGCGCCAGCTCCCCAAGTTCGTGCGACTGGTTGTATTATGTACAAACTATGGGACTCGAAAACGCTATTCCAGTAGATGGGTATATGACTACGCAGTTAAGCCGTGTAATCAATTGGGCTCGGCGTTCAAGTGTTTGGCCAATGCCATTTGCTACTGCCTGCTGCGGTATCGAATTAATGGCAACTGCCTCAAGCAGGTACGATTTAGCGAGATTTGGCGCAGAAGTCTTTCGGTTCAGTCCAAGGCAAGCAGATTTGTTGATAGTTGCAGGCAGAGTCACGACGAAGATGATGCCTGTCCTCCAACGTATTTACCTGCAAATGACAGAACCCAAATGGGTTATTTCAATGGGTGCATGCGCTTCTACGGGCGGCTTATTCAACACTTATGCAGTTGTGCAGGGGATAGATCAGTTCCTTCCAGTGGATGTCTATGTACCGGGATGCCCACCAAGGCCAGAAATGCTGATCGAGGGTGTTATGGCTATCCAACGAATTATCGACGAGGACAATATTCCGTTCGAAGGAGATGGATCCCGAAAACCACTACGTCTCAATCTTGTCACACCGAATTCAACCACAGTCGATATGACTATCAACGCTTCTTAAAAGAGCGCCTCTCACAACTTTATGTTACAAATACCATCGGTGTTTTACGATGAGTAGTATTTCAACTATTGATGAAAAAGTATTAGTGCTTAACCGAGGTTATGCAGCGATACGAGTAGTGCCTGCTCGCCAAGCATTCACACTACTTTGCAGAGAAGCAGCACAGATTCTTTCTATCGAAGATGGAAGTTATCTTACGTATGCATTGCATGATTGGATGGATGTCGCAAAACTGCAAAAAGAATTTGAGGCAGAAAAACATACGTGGCTTAGATTACCAACTTTTGAGATTGCAATCCCAAAAATAATTCGCCTTCTCAAGTACGATAAATTCATTAAACATGAAGTGCGATTGACGCGGCGAAATCTTTTTTCAAGAGATAAAAACATGTGCCAATATTGTGGCAATCGTTTTACTGCATCAGAGTTGACACTTGACCACGTGGTACCTCGTGTTCAGGGTGGTGGAAATTCCTGGGCAAATTTAGTTTGTGCTTGCATGCGCTGTAATACAAGAAAAGGTGGGCGAACGCCTCGGCAAGCAAACATGCAGTTGATTCACAAACCATTTAAGCCATCTAAGTGTGAAGCGAGAAGATTACGAATCGGTTCACTCCAGTACCAATCGTGGAAATCTTTTCTAAACAATGCGTATTGGACAATCGAATTAGAAGAAGATTAAAGCGGGCTTAGCGGGCAATCACAATCAATGTCTAAACAGCCTTTTGCCCGTATGCAAAAGTGTAACATTTTTCGCATTGCACAAGTCTATGGTGTCTTGATCGCGTACGCTTCCGCCTGGCTGCACAAGGCAAGTGATACCTGAATCAATTAGAAGTTCTGGTCCATCTGCAAATGGGAAGAAAGCATCAGATCCAGCGACAGGCGCGGTTGCTTTCTCTAATGCAACTCCAGCTCGCTGAATTGCAAGTCGCGCTGCAGAAACCCTGTCAACTTGCCCCATTCCGCCACCAATCAAAACTCCATTTTCAACTATTGAAATTGCATTGGATGTAAGGTGCCCACAAGCAATCCAAGCGATTGTGGCGTCTCGTAGTTGGGCAAGGGAGGGTTTTGGGCCAGCCCCATGTTGCCACGAATCTGGCTCGGCTATAACTTGGAAACCATCTTGAATCAGAATACCGCCTTCAATCGATTTAATCTGTTGACATGATTCTTCTCTTTGCTGCGTGCCGACAGCTATCAGGCGAACATTTTTCCAGCGCCCGCTTAGGACTGCTATCGCTGCATCAGAGAATGAAGGGGCTACGACGACTTCAACAAATTTTTCACCCGTTGTAATAGTTGTAGCTACTTGTTCGTCAATGTCTGCACTAAGGGCAACAATGCCACCAAAGGCAGCAAGGGGATCACATTCCCATGCTTTGTCGATTGCAGATGATAGTGAATCTGCGACGGCCGCACCGCATGGATTTGCATGTTTAATAATTGTTGCAACAAACCCTTGCGTAGCAGTTTGTAAATCTTGTACAAGTTTTAATGCTGCTGCGGCATCCATGAGGTTGTTATAACTCAACGGTTTTCCAGCAACAACTTTGCCAGTAACTACGCTTTGGCCTCTATGTTTTTCATCTCGATACACCGATGCTTTTTGATCAGGATTTTCGCCATATCTCAAAGATTCTTGTAAAGTTCCAGAGATGCGTAAACGAGTTGGAGTTGATTCGAGTTCTTCATCCATCCATTTGCTTATCGCAGCGTCGTAATCAGCAGTTTTGACGAAAGCATCTCGGGCAAACTGACGTCTTAGGTTTAAGGTAGTGCAACCCTCATTGTTTTCTAATTCTGTAAGCACTTCTTCATATTGGTCTGGGTTTGTAAGTACGGTGACAAACGCATGATTTTTCGAAGCAGAGCGAATCATCGCTGGTCCGCCAATATCAATCTGTTCGATAACTTCTTGTGACGTCACTCCATACTTTTCTGCAGTTTCTTCAAACGGATATAAATCGATACAGATTAAATCAATCGGCGCAATTGCATGTTCTTCCATTGCCGCAACATGTGAGGGCTCGTCTCGTATGCCCAATAGCCCGCCATGAATGACTGGGTGAAGTGTTTTCACACGACCATCGAGCATTTCAGGGTAGCCAGTTAGTGTGTCCACACTTGTTACAGGGATGCCAGCTTCCGAGATTACCTTAGAAGTTCCACCCGTTGATATAATTTCAATTCCATATTGCGAAAGTTGTTTTGCGAAGTGAACGATTCCATCTTTGTTGCTGACGGACAGTAATGCGCGCGTTATTGGAATGGAAGTGGGCATTTTTAACGCCTTGCGTCAAGTCGTAAAATAATATCTGAGTCGTTCAACAAAAAGAGAGAGCCTTGAGAAGGGCTGTTTGCAATAACACTCTTTGCCTGTGGTAGAGGTAACGTCGATACTATGCCACCTTTTCGAGTATCTACGATTTGTATTTGTCGTACATTTTCGTCCCAACATACGAGTTTGCCAGCCTTCGTTGTAGTTATTGGTACCCCGGTTACTTCGCTTGCGACCCAGTTTTGCGTCCCATTAAAACTGTTTGGAAATGCTTTGTATGAAGCAAGCCCGATGGCAGGTATTCTTTGGAAGACTGTATCACCAACAACGAACGGCGAATTTTCAAGAGGCGACTCCGTCAACACTTTCCAACGCGGACGACCCGAATGTAAATCGACTGCTCGAAGATAATGGTCTGTGCCAGCGATGAATACGGAAGTTCTTGGAAGTTCTTCTTTGTCTACAATTTTTGAATTCGTTCCAAATGCTACGGGCGCCTCTACAGAATCAAGAAGTTTAATTGTCCAAATTTGTCGAACGTCTACAGCGTCAATTGCGACCACTGTTCCGTTGGTTGAAGCAGACACGATAGCCTTTCTTAATAGTCCATCTTTTGACCTTATGCCATGTACGAATGTAGGAGTTATGTCAACTGAAGAGCCTACCTCGTAGTTACTCGCTGTAAAACCAATTTCAGGATTGAACCATACAGTGTTCCCATTCGTTGATCCGTAGATCATTAAATCGTTAAAAGAAACTGCCCCTGTATTAGCGATTGAAACTAAAGGGAAAAACTGAGAATTGTTTGAGGTTTTTGTATCCACGTTCGAAGGATAATTACCTGTACTCGATTCGATAACGAAGACGCCGCCCTCAGACAAGACATATGTACGTTTCAAATTAGGCATCTCGGATATGCCCTTAATTTTGTAGGTCTGGTTTCCAACAGGAGTTGACCAAAGCCACTTCCCCGAATCAATATCGTATTTTGATACGAAGTCCGCATTATCTACAGTAAAGAATGCGGTTTCTGTCAGTGTCGGTAAATGAAGCCCGCGAGTCGTTGGCTGGTTGATCCAATCGATACGGTACCCTGAGTTTTCAAGTTGCTCTAAATTGATGCCAGCGACCTCTTTTGTCGCTTGCGCAAAAGTAGGCAAACTTACGGCGATTAGGGTAGCTATTACAATACTGAGTGTAGTCTTAATTTGGTGCGGTTTTAGCATAAGGATTCTCCATCTAGTAGGTGAAGTTTACTAGAAAAGAGGGAGTATCGAAGAGTCGCCTCCACAAGTCAAGCCCAAGATGGATATCGTATACCAATATGTTTACAGGTCTTGTCCAAAAAAGAGGGAGATTACTCTCAAATTGTGAAACCGATTCTGGGCTTCGCCTAGTAATATCCTGTTCAGAATGGTCTAAACCAATTGAAATAGGCGAATCAATTTGCATTTCAGGCTGTTGCCTGTCCGTAGTAGAAAATGTATGTAAAAACGGAAAAAACAACATTTCTTTTGATGTTATCCCAGAAACTCTGGCCTGTACTTACTTGAGCGAGTTACACAAAGATGCAGAATGCAATGTTGAACGATCCATGCGAGCCGATGATCTCGTTGGTGGACACTTTGTGCTTGGCCATGTAGATGCGTGTGAAAAAGTCCTTACCGTTGCTCCCGAGGGCAGCGACGGGGTTCGATTACGAATGAGTATGGACGTCATCGATAGGGATACTATTGTTAACAAAGGATCAGTAGCGATCGATGGGGTTTCGCTAACGATTTCCTCTGTTTCAGATGCACACTTTGAAGTAGCACTGTTACCATTTACCCTTGCACAGACGACATTAGGAAGGCTTGTAGAAGGGGATAGAGTACACGTCGAATCCGATATGCTTGGTAAATCTATCGTAACCGTTACTACGCACCTCCATAAAAAAAAATAGC
>JACNLR010000057.1 GCA_014381385.1 Planctomycetota bacterium
GCTTCAGCAATATTGATATCAACATCCATCTCTACATCAAGCCCTTTGCGTTGATACATGGGATGGCCACCAACAGAAACTGTCACAAGCATATCACCCTGCTCACCGCCCATCATGCCAGGATGACCTTTGCCCTTGAGCCGCAGTTTGCTCCCGCTCTCAATTCCAGCGGGAATTTTTACTTTTGAAATCCCGTCGTTCGTTGCGACTTCTTCAACGCCACCTTTGAGTGCTGTCATAAACGTGACGGTAATCGCTGCTTCGCTGTTTTGTCCCTTCATGGGCTGTTGTCTTTGAGCACCGCCTCCCCCAAAAGGAGAGCCACCACCACCACCGCCAAATGCAGAGCCAAAAATGTCTGAGAAATCTACCGCTGCCCCTCTGCCACCACTACCATACCCGCTGCCGCTGTAGCCGCCACCAAAACCAGAACTTGGTCCAGCAGAGCCGTAGGTATCGTACAACTTGCGTTTTTGAGCATCTGAGAGCGTGTCGTATGCTTCCTGAACCTCAGCAAATTTCGTCGCCGCATCATCAGCCTTGTTCACATCTGGGTGATATTTGCGTGCGAGATTTCGATATGCCTTGCGTATTTCATCCGCAGTAGCGGATCGATCGACCCCTAGTAATTTGTAATAATCGTCAGTTGCTGCCATATATAATCTCGTCTGTAATGCGCAGTATAACTTCCTTCGAAGGAGGTATCCTGTACTACATAATTATGACCAAAAACGATTCAAATACTCCTAACGCAATGTCAATTGGGGACCATCTAGAGGAACTACGCACTCGGATTGTTTGGTGCATTATTCCGCCGCTCCCCCTTGCTGTCCTTTATTTCTTTTTGGCAGATTCAATCGTGCGGTGGTTTTTGATACCCCTTTACGCAGTACTCGAACAACACGGTTTGCCTACGCAAGTGCAAGTTCTTAGTCCACCAGAATTTATTATTGCTGAAATGAAAATTGCAATCGGCGCTGGTATCCTTACCGCGGGTCCGTGGATTTTATTTCAACTCTGGCAATTCGTTTCGCCGGGTCTTCACAAACACGAACGTCGATTTGTGTATTTTTTAATCCCATTAAGTACGCTACTTGGAATTCTTGGGCTTGCGCTTATGTACTTCTTTATGTTGCCTGTCATTCTTGATTTCATGGTAACAATTGCCGGGAATATTGAGCTCCAAACAAGTACGATTGCCCTAGGTGAATCGATGTCGAATGTATCTTTCCCGATTCTCCATACGGCTCCTGAAATTGCAGCGGTAGGAGATGCGTGGATAAAAATTCCCGAGGGTGTCATGACCGTTTCAGTTCCTTCAACAGAAGAAGGAGTGTTGCAAACGCTCACGATGCCAATGAGCCACGGCTCGCTTATCTCGCAGCAATTTCAATTAAGTAGTTATCTTGGTTTTGTCATCATGTTGATGTTTGCTATTGCGATTGCCTTTCAACTTCCGATGGTCATGCTCTTACTTGGATGGGTTGGCGTCTTGCGCCCAGAATGGCTTCGCCAAAATCGTACGTATGCCCTGCTTGTTCTTGCTCTTGTTTCTGCAATCATTACACCGCAAGACGTAGTGTCTATGTTAATGATGCTGATTCCTCTGTATATGTTGTATGAACTTGGAATTCAACTCATTGTGTGGGTTCCAATGTCACGCATTTCCGGTGATCAAAACGATGACGGATGATGCGATGATGGAGCGAGCGATAGCGCTTGCAAGAAAGGCGCTTGAACTTGACGAAGTTCCCATCGGCGCAGTGGTGTACTGCGATGGCGAAATTGTAGGCGAAGGTTTTAATCGAAAAGAAACCGATGTAAATCCGACGTCTCATGCAGAAATTATTGCAATCACGGATGCCGCAAATAATCTTGGGCGGTGGCGCCTCCATGATTGCACGCTCGTGGTGACGCTTGAGCCATGTCCAATGTGTGCGGGGGCACTCGTGAACGCGAGAATTGACAGGGTAGTCTTTGGCGCAAGTGATCAAAAATCTGGAGCTTGCAGAACACTCTATAAAATCGCTGAAGATCCACGACTCAATCACCGATGCGAAGTAACAGGTGGAGTACTTGAAAAAGAGTGCGTGCAACTACTCAGAGACTTCTTTGAACCTAGACGATTACGCTAAGCAGTACTCTAAAACAACAGTTGCGTAACTACCCGCAGGGAGTGCGAATGTAAACTCTACGAACTCACCATACTCGTCGCTAGAAAATATCGCATTTGGGTCGGTAACTTCTACTCGAAGAGGTCGCCGAGCACCGCTTGCATAGTTTCGCATTGTCACAAGATTCGAATCGCCTAAACCAGAAAACTCGCGTGCTTCTACTTCTTTTGCAAGCACGCCACCTGAAGGCATTCGCATTTTAGAACCCCATAGTGGGCCCGTTGGCGAGAGTGAAAAAGAATCTACTCTTGCCTGAAACAATTCATCCTCTAAATCTTCTGCGGTCGCTTCAAATGTACGACCGCCCCCGTCGTGTTTCCAAGCAAGATCGCCAACTAGAATTGTGTTCCAAGTCTTATCGTCCATCCGTGATTGGAGCACTGCATTGAAGAGATAAGATTGCCATGCATTCACCCAGAGTTTTCTCAAGGGTTTTGGAACTGCCATACACGCTTGCATTGGAGATTTTCCCGAAACAATTGCTTCGAGCACATTTCGTTCAGCGGGTTGCCCAAAGGGCCAAGCATCAAGAGCTCGTTTATACTCGCCGTTTGAAACAAAATCGTGGTGGCGCTGGTCACCTGCAAGTACTAAAGCAACTAACTCGTCCCATTCTTCCATCACAAGCGCTCTGCCTAACGCGTGATTGTTACCAAAGTTCCCAAAACGTTGGGGACCGAAGAAATTGGGCAAACCAAAAGTATGCAATTCTTTTAATTTCTCTTGAATATCCTGCAAAGAATCTACTTTTACATTTCGGACTCGGATAACAAATCGATTGCCAACTAAATGCCCTAAGCGAAGTTTATTCGCGTGAAACGAAAACGAACGTACTTCGATACTCCCAATTGACTCTGGCACTTCTGGTTTTTTACCGCGAAGATACACTGAAAGCGTTTGCGTTGTAACGGCGTGAAAATCCTTCCTTCCAGCGCAGCCAATATCTCTTTGAGAAACTTGAAACGCTTTTGCAACTTGCCGGACACATTCCTCGTGCGACATATTCGTTTTGCGAACCGTGATATATAGGTGCTCCCCTTCACCGCAAGGTTCATACAAGGGAATTTCTTCGACGACAAAATCCGCCGGATATGTTTTAATCTTCCCAGCCAAATTCCATGGGCTCTTCGTCTGGTCTATCTTTTTCGACTTCATCAAGAACATGTTCCTCCACAAAAATAGGTACCTGCAATGCAACACCAAGGGCAATTGCATCGGATGGGCGACTATCTATTTCGTGTTCTACATCGCCTTGTCGCACGTACAACTTCGCGAAGAACGTGCCGTCTACCAAGTCGTCGATAGAAATTCTATGCAACTCTCCTCCAAGAGTCTCGATAAGAGTTGCAAGCAATTCATGCGTTTGTGGTCGCTCTGGTTCAATTCCCTTGAGCCGCCTATCGATTGCGTATGCCTCGGTCGTTCCTACAACAATCGGGAACGTTCGATCACCACCGATTTCTCGCAATTCGATAAATTGCGCATCCGTAACTTCACGAATGAGGATTCTTGATAATTCCATTTGGACAGACATGGGGTGTATCATAATGCACTCTTCGATTGGGCCTTGGCATCCTTATATGCTATAATCCGGATTAACGAATAAAGGAATGACCGCATGATGCACCAAAAACACCTATTCACATCAGAATCCGTCTCTATGGGCCATCCAGACAAGATTTCTGACCAAATTTCAGATGCAATTCTTGACGCAATGCTAAAAGTTGACCCAAACAGCCGAGTTGCTGTTGAAACTATGGTCACGACTGGATTGGTCGTTGTTGCTGGTGAAGTTACCTGCGATGGATACGTTGATATACCAAAAGTCGTTCGCGAAACCATACGCCGCATTGGATACACCGATGCAACACTAGGTTTTGACGCAGACAGTTGCGCCGTAATGGTAACCCTCGACCGTCAATCTGAAGATATCGGCCAAGGGGTCGACTCGGGTTCTGGTCTTCATAAAGAACAAGGTGCTGGTGACCAAGGTCTCATGTTTGGCTATGCTTGCAAAGACACAGAGGCGTATATGCCACTTGCAATCGATCTATCCCATAGACTTGTTGCAAAGCACGCAGAAATCCGCCAATCGGGAACGATTCCAGAACTACGGCCAGATGCAAAAAGTCAAGTCACCGTTGAGTACGATGGCGGCGTCCCAAAACGCATCGATGCTGTTGTGCTATCAACCCAACACGGACCAAAATGGTCGGGTAACCTTGAAGGATTGCACGAAGCGGTCGTTGCACACATCATTAAGCCAGTGCTTGGCGAGTGGTGGAACGATGCAATAAAAATACACGTAAACCCAACCGGAAATTTTGAAATCGGCGGACCAAAAGGCGACTGTGGTTTAACGGGACGAAAAATTATAGTTGATACATACGGTGGAAGTGGCCGGCACGGAGGCGGTGCATTTTCTGGCAAGGACCCAAGTAAAGTCGATCGTTCAGCAGCATACATGGCTCGTTATATTGCGAAAAATATTGTCGCCGCCGACCTCGCAGATTGTTGCGAAGTACAACTTAGTTACGCTATCGGTGTTGCAGAACCTGTTTCAATTTGTGTAGATTGCCAAGGCACAGCAAAAATTGATGAAGCAGACTTGGCAACACTCATCTCAAAGAATTTTGAACTTACGCCAAGTGCGATTATCAAAACACTCGGTTTACTCGCACCAATTTATGCGCATACCGCATACCACGGCCACTTCGGCAGAACTCCTGATGAAAGTTGCGTTGGCTCTTTCTCGTGGGAGAAAACAGACAAGGTTCAAGCGCTTAAGCAATCATGCGATTGCACTACATCGGCTTCGTAATGTATGTCTGACGCAAGACACGTTGTCACGCAGCGAATTTGTTCTGAATTTAAACGCTTCCCCGATATTGGAGTGAAACCGCTTGATGTTTCCTCGCTTGACGCAAGGGAAGCTTCACTTGCTCGCGCAATTGACCACGCCATTCACCGTCGCTGGATTTCACTCACCACCATAATCGGGCACGCAAGTAATCGTATCGTTCACAAACTTGATGCGCCTGTTGGTGCTTCACTGCTCGTTGCTACTGCGCAACTTATGTTGCTCGATCGCATCCCTGACCATGCTGTTATTCATTGCGCAGTTGACTGGGTGCGAAAAAATGGACACCCAAGGGCAACTGGCTTTGTAAACGCTGTTCTTCGGAACATTACCCGTCTCCGTGAAGAAATTCTTGAAGTGGGTATTGCGGGCGAGGCAGATCACTTCCTTCGTGGCGATGGAAGTGCTTGGAAACTCAACGATCCCGTATTTAAAGACTCCATCGACTACCAAACGGGGTTCCCACGAAAAGCTTGGAAGCGGCTCGTTGGCGAGTTCGACCAAAAGACTGCAACCTCAATTGCAGTGAGCAGTCTTGCAGAAGCACCAATCATTGTTACAGTGCCAGAAGGCGACGTTTTGCCCGCTGACATTCTTCCACACGAAGAACATTTGTTTGGCGTTGTGCAACAAGGTGTTGACCTTGCTTCACTTTTCTTTACGCAACCAAATCTTCGCGCACAAGACCCAACCTCAGCGCAATCTCTCGATTTCATCAAAGACCTGCACCCAAATAGAATTCTGGATCTTTGTGCCGGTAGAGGCACAAAAACAAAACAACTTCGTGCGCTCTTTCCAGATGCGATGATTGGAGCAACAGAGCCAAACGAAGTTCGACGAGCGTTTCTTGAGGAAATTGCAGGTCCAATGAACATCACTGTGTACAAACCCTGTGAAGATGGTCCAACCGAACCCTTTGACCTTGTTGTGGTCGATGCGCCTTGCTCAAACAGCGGCGTATTTGCAAGAAGACCAGAAGCGAGGTACCGCTACGACAAAAAGCATATCGATTCGCTGCTAGATTTGCAGCAAGAGATTCTCCACGACGGCAGAGCCATTCTGAAAAACAAGGGGCATCTCTTGTATGCAACATGCAGCATCGACCCTGCAGAAAACAGTAAGCAGGTGGAGTGGCTCGTTCAACACCAACGTCTGGAACTCATCATAGAAAAAACCACCATGCCCTCAGGCTATCCGGGCTCTGACCCCACCAAATGGCACGACGGTGGTTTTGCTGCGCTACTTCAAGCAAGATAGTTCTTGGCAAAGGGCACCTTGATTGGTACAATCTTCCTCTTCCCCTATGAACCTCACTGACCTCATCCAAGAAAATACTATCCTAGCCCCGCTCAGATCAACTGATCGCCAAGGTGCTATCAGCGAATTGGTCGATTTACTTTCCGATGAGGGGTGTATAGCGAATTGTGAAATCATCAAGAAAGCAGTTTGGGATCGCGAATTACAGCGAACAACAGGCATCGGCGAGGGTCTTGCGATTCCCCATGGCCGCTGCGATCAACTTAAGAAGATGGTTCTGGCAATGGGTCGCCCTTCAACACCGATTGATTTTTCAAGCCCAGACAAAAGGCCAGTCGAACTTATCATTTTACTTGTTTCTCCTACTAAAAATACTTCCGACCATATTCAAGCGCTTGGAAAAATAAGCCGTTTGATGGTCGACCGAACATTCCGCGAAACTGCGTATGCAACTGAAAATGCAACAGATCTTTGCGCGCTTTTTCAAAACGCACTTGCAGAAGCAACCGCTTAACACAAAAATCTACGGGATTGTTTTTCACCGTTCCCCTTGTATTTTCGCGGCTTGGGCTTGAGCCTTTCGCGCAGCTTCATGGTCACCAAATGCATCAAGTGAGCGAGACAGTAACATCCAAGGTATTGGGTCACCAGAAAACGAATCAGTCATTTGTGTTGCAAGAACGACAGCGTTCTCGACATTTCCAAACTCAATTTCAAGCAACACTAGTTGAATTTGTAAACGGATTGCTTCTGGGTTATTTTTAACTGAGTCTTTCGATGCGACGATTGCTTGTTCGTACATGCCATCTCGCTTCAACCAACCGACATAATCTTCCCAAACGAGTTGCCACTGGTTATTTTCTTCAAGGTTCGTGGTGTAAAATGAAACGAGTTCATTTGTTTGTTTGTGGTACTGCATCACTTTTCCGAGCAACATTGTGACGCGCTCATCAGATCCAACATGTTCGTCAATGCGCCAGAGCAATCGCTCTGCTTCGCGAAAATTACTTCCTGCTTTATGAATTTTCGCCATCGCCATGTCGACATTTGGATTGCTTGATAAACCAACTCCTCCATCTGTAATTGGTCCAGACAATTTGTAGTAGTGCAATGCGCGGTCAGTATCATCATTCGCAAGTGCTACATGACCCATAAATGCAAACGAGCCTACTAATGCGCTTTGCAAAGTAAATACAAGACAGAGCGATGAAACGAGTAAAAACAGTACGCCCGCTGGCTTCGTCTTGCCATGAAATCGTAGTTGTGTTTTATGAAAAGAAACATTCGCAGAAGTCAACACGCGTATGCCTTTCCAAACAATCCACGTTCCGACAAGCGACATTCCCACTGCCATTAGCATTGGAACTGAGGCATACAAACCACGGAATGCAAAGAAGCCAAAAATAAAAAATACTGACACAAATACTTCCCCGCCTATCGACAAGTCGTATGATCTCTTTTTCGTTCGTTTTCCAAAAGCGGTAGTTCCAAATCCGACTGAGAGTGCGTCATTTGGGCATGCATCGATGCAGTCCATAATTTTCATGCAGCCGCTATCAATAACCATCTTGTACAAGTTGACTTCCTCGTGCACGCGGACATTCGAAGTACAGGCTGCAGTACACGCGCCGCATTGTTGGCAATCATCATTTACGCGTACTCGCATAGGCGATATGGCATCAAGTGGCTTAAAGAAGCCGCCGTACGGACAACCGTACGTACAAAAACCTTTTGCACCAAGAACATATACCGTTGCAAAACCACAAATGAAAAGGAACAGAGCTCCAACGAGTGGCGGGGCAAAGGAACTCCAATAATCCTCAGTCAATAGATGTGTTGTAATGCCAGGCCAGCGAAGTTCTGGTTGTAGCCACGGAGCAAGCGCAATTCGATAAAACAGTGGCCAAACATACATATACACCGCCAAGCCAAACGGGAACCACATAAGCCAACGCGCACGAAATGGCTTTGGACGAACTCGTACCTTACGCATCATCCATAAGCAACAATCTTGGAGAAGGACTATATGACAACCCCACCCACAGAACCACCTCCCAAAAATATAAGTCGAAAGGAGTGAAAGTGCAAAGAAAATTGCGCCAGCATTAATGACCCCATTTTTAACAAACTCCATCCCCTCTGATGGTTCAATTGGAGTAAGAGTTAGTCCACCGAACCAGCCGTATTTTTTACCGAGAATCCAAACCAGAATATGTACAATAATGAGTGCTTGCACAGAAATAAGCACAATCCATCTCGTGGTGTTGTGTTTCCGCTTTTGGAGTACTGGAAGTTCGATATTCTGACTTGTTTTTGTAACCGTCACAGTGTTACTCTAACGGTTAATTAACCCGTGGTTAATTAATTCTAAGAATTATCTTAGCGACAATCATCCCACCATCAAATCGAGCGGTAATTGGTGCTCGAGGACTTCACGGATTTTTCGTAGTGCACGAATTTGTATTTGACGTACTCGTTCTTTAGAAATTCCAAGCATTTCCCCAGCTTTCTCGAGCGTAAGCTTCGGTGGATTTTGACCTGCGAACAACCCAAAGCGGTAACGAAGGACTTCTTTTTCAACTTCAGTTAATTGCACCTCGTCACTACGAACAGCTTCCCGAATCGCATGCAAATGTTCTGGACCCACAATTTCATCGTCTCGAATATGGTGTGGTTCTCGATCTGGGTCAAACTCAAACGGCACATTGTTTTTATGTTTGAGTTGCTTCCTACCAAATCGATTAAAAGCGGTTGTTAGCGCCCTGCAAGCGTACGTCGAGAACTTAAATCCAAGTTCACAATCAAAACGGTCTACGGCTCTAAGTAAAGCAACATTCCCTTCAGCAACAAGGTCAGCATACTCACCAGTCGCCCAACTTCGTTTTGCCATCGCAAGAACGAGTGCAAGATTGCACTCTACGATGTGGTCACGTCGTTCAATCAAAATGGTATACCAGCGAACAAGATTATCCAGATTGTTGTCTTTTGGTTTCTTTGCTCTACTTACTCTGTCTTGCAGCGCGCGAAGTTTCATTCGGGCGTAGTTGTACTGTCGAAACAGAATTGCTTCTTCCTTGCGTGTAAGCAATCGTGCGTCACCTGATTTGGGAGGCAAAGCTCTGTCAATCGCGGGACAATACCAAGAGACAGAAAGTCGAGGAATAGCAGAAGGAATATCAAAGATAAGCTCCTCTGCATTTTTTTTCTTAAAAACAGGGGAGGCAACAACGATAACCGGCTCAGTGAGTGCCCGATCGATGTGGTCTTTTTCGATGCTCGTTCGGCGCCTGCTTCTTGTGGAGCCACTACTACGAGTTGCTCGTTTGGATTGCCTTTTTGGTTTCGGCATGTTTCAGATGTAACCCCTTGTAAAAAAGAAATGACCGTAAAAAAGTACGTACGGCACCCCCTACTACGCACCTTGTTTGGAAATGCGAAGCGAATTTTCAGTTTTTTTTACTTTTATTGAAAGTATTTAGCCAAAACCAAGTTATTGGGGCTAAAAAGTCACTTTGGCTTATTCGGGTTCGTCGCCTGAAAGGTCGTACACCCAGCCTTCGCTGGCTCGATTCCAAGAAATAATCTCTCCTTCGGTGAAGAAAAGCCCGAGTTCCTTAGTTGCTGCTTCTGTACTATCCGAACCGTGCACCAAGTTGAAACTGTTTGATACGCCAAAATCTCCACGAATTGTGCCCGCGTCTGCTTGTGAGCCGAACGTTGCGCCCATCATAGACCTGCAAATTGCAATCGCACCAACTCCTTCAAGTGCCATCACAAGCACGGGTGAACTGGTCATAAAGTTGACCAATCCAGCGTAAAACGGCCTTTCCTTATGGTCGCAATAGTGTGTAGCTGCAAGTTCTTGCGAGATTTGCATGAATTTGGCGCCGACAACTTTGAGGCCCTTTTCTTCAAATCGTGACAAGATTTTGCCCATAAGACCTCGCTGTACTGCGTCTGGTTTCAAGATGATTAATGTTTGTTCCATGCCCATGGTTAGGTATCCTTTATGTATCAAAAAGTCTGGGTAAGATTGACAAGGATACCAAAAATGGCGATTTTTCGCCCCCCTTGGCAGTAAGTTTCGGTATTCTGCAACGAATCGAGTATGGATACTCGGTAGTAACGCGTGATTTCACGCCATGGAAGGCCCTTCTCTTTTAGCACGCACTATGCCAAAAACCAAAACGCCCAAAAAGAAAAAAACTCGCTCGAACGCCACCGCTGAAACTATGGCGGCTGGACAAAGAGATATCTCGGTCAGCGAATTCTTCGCCAAGAACCGCCACCTTCTTGGCTTTGACAATCCTCGCACGGCCATGCGTACTGCAATCCAAGA